>CALZGT010000070.1 GCA_945787235.1 uncultured Prevotellaceae bacterium | reverse complement strand
GCCGGGCCGAGCCTTTCACCTGAGGGGGGAGGTGAAGTTTTAGTTGAGAGTTGAGTAATTATTAAATATTTTTTATCAAAAAGCACAATGAAAAAGTTTTTTTTGAGCGCCTTGTGCGCACTTACACTGGGACTGATGGTCACCAGCTGTAACGATGATGATCCTGTGAGCAACGGTTCGGGTACGGAGGAAACTGCCTTCCAGGGTGCCATCCTCATCAACGAGGGTTCCATGGGACTGAACAACGCTGGTGTGACGTTCTACGACAAAGTGAGTGGTGAGGTAAGCGAACTGCCACAGTTCAGCGCCATGGGTGACGTGGCCAACAATGGCCTCCTGGGCAGCAACGGCAAAGTCTATGTGACGCTCACCAACTCGAAGACGCTGGCCATTGCGGAGGTCAAGACGCTGGCTGGGGCCACCCTCAAGCAGGTGAGCCTCGACTACCAGCCCCGACGCATGGCTGAGCAGGACGGCTACCTCTACATCAGCTGCTACGGTGGCTACCTGCTGAAGTTCAACATGCAGAGCGAGCAGGTGGAGAGCACCCTCAAGCTGGAGGGCGGCCAGAACCTGGAGGGCATCGCCGCTGTGGGTCAGACGCTCTACGTCTGCAACAGCTACTACGTAGATGAGCAGGGCAACTACATCTACCTCGACAAGATCCTCACCGTCAACCTCAAGGACTTCACCCAGGGCGATACCATCCAGACCGTCCTCAACCCCAACTACCTCACCATGGTAGATGGTCATCTCTTCGTGCTGGGATTCGGCGACTACGACATGACGCCCTACCAGATTGCGGAAATCAACACCAGCAACCACGAGAGTTCCTATATCGCCGAGGGTACCAAGATGTGTGCCTGGGGAAAGAAGCTGCTCTTTGCCAACAGCCAGACAGACTGGAGCAACTATCCCAACGTAAGCACTAACACGAACTTCGGTGCCTACGACACCACCACGGGCGAGCTCAACGAAAAGCCCTTTGCCACCATGCCCGAGAGCGTGAGCAAGGAAAGCATCTATTTCCTGGAGGCCAATCCTGACAACGGAGAGATTCTCATGGGTGTCACCGACTATGTCACCACGAGCACGGTACATCTCTTCGATGCCAAGGGACAGCACCAGAACAGCTTCGACAGCAAGGGTATGAATACCAACGGGGCCATCTTCATGAACTGAGGCTTCTGAACCACAGACACCATTACGCAGGTCAGACGGAACGGAGGTTTGACAAATAACTTGGTGCGATTTGCAATTTGCCATCTATAGATAAATGGCCCCAAGTTATTGTCACCAAAGACCGCTTGACCTGCATTTTTGTGTAATAATGGCGAGATACTTGCCGCTTCTGTTGTTTTTCTGAAAAAAAAGGCGTACATTTGCCCTTGCATAACCCTAAATCATCTGAAAATATGAGAAAACTCGCCTGCTCCCTCTTCGCCCTTGTGCTCTCGCTGGCCACTCTGGCACAGCCCAAGGCGGACTACAACGTGGTGCCCCTGCCCCAGCACATCGGACAACTCGACACCACCCGTCATTTCACGCTCCGCCCCCATTTCACCATAGCCTATACCGCCGGCAACGCCGAACTGGAACGCAATGCAGAGTTCCTGCAACAGTATGTCAAGGAACTCACGCAGATGAACTCCACCACAGTGCCTTCCGGCAAGGGGGTGAAGGCTGACATCACCCTGCAACTTCGTCCTGCCAAACAACGCACGACACAACCTGAGGCTTACACCCTCAACATCGACAAGAAAGGCATCCTCATCAGTGCCAACAGCGGAGAGGGCATCTTCCGCGCCATACAGACGCTACGCAAGAGTCTGCCCATCGAAGACTGCCAGGAGGTGCTTTTCCCCTACGCCGTCATTGATGACGAGGCTCGTTTTGCCTACCGCGGACAGCACCTCGATGTGGCGCGCCACTTCTTCGATGCCGAATACATCAAGACCTTCATCGACATACTGGCCCTGCACGGCATCAACCAGTTCCACTGGCACATCACCGACGACCAGGGATGGCGCTTCGAGGTGAAGTCCATGCCGGAACTGGCTCCCAAGGCCAGCATCCGCAAGAAGACGGTGATAGGTCGCAACTGTTACAGCAAGCACAGCTATCTCTACGACAACACGGAGTACGGGCGAGGCTGCTACTACACCCAGCAGCAGATGCGCGACATCGTGCGGTATGCCGCAGAACGCTACATCAACATCATCCCCGAGATAGACCTCCCGGGGCACATGGTGGCAGCCCTGAGCGTATATCCCGAACTGGGATGCACGGGAGGTCCCTATGAGGTTTGGCCCGTATGGGGAGTGGCCGACGATGTGCTGTGTGCCGGTAATCCACGCACCATGGAGTTCCTCAAGAAGGTGCTCACGGAGGTGTGCGATATCTTCCCCAGCCGCTACATCCACATCGGCGGAGATGAGAGTCCCCGCGTCAGATGGAAGCATTGCCCCAAGTGCCAGGCCAAGATGAAGGAACTGGGACTCGGGCGTGAGGCAGAACTGCAGACATACATCAACAAGGAACTGGACCGCTTCCTTACTGCCAAGGGGCGTACCCTGATAGGATGGGACGAGACGCTGGAGGGAGGCCTCAGCGAGAATGCCGTCGTCATGTCATGGCGAGGCTATGCCGGGGGCATCGAGGCGGCACGTCAACACCACCCCGTCATCATGACTCCTACGGGCAACTGCTACCTGGACTACTACCAAATCAAGGGAGAGAGTGCCACCCAGCCATTAGGCATCGGGGGCTATCTGCCGCTGAGCAAGGTCTATGGCATGGAACCCGTACCCGAGGGACTGAGCCAGGAGGAACAGAAGTATATCTGGGGAGCGCAATGCAACCTCTGGACGGAGTATGTCCTCTCCAGCGACCACGTGGAGTTCATGCTGCTGCCTCGTCTGGCGGCCATGAGCGAGGTGCAATGGCTCTCGCCGGAGAAAAAGGACTTCAAGGCATTTGAGAAACGACTTCAGCATACGTTGAGGATGTACGAGAAGTTCGGTTACAAATACTGCACGAAATACGAGTAAAGGTGGGAGGCAAGAATTCCTACTGTAAAAAGAGGTAATAATGGACTACGAACTTCAAGACCTGGCGGTTGGCTACGGCTCAAAGACCGTGGCCGCAGGCATACGCGCCACGCTGCGGGAAGGACAGCTGACTTGTCTGCTGGGTCCCAACGGGGCGGGCAAGAGTACGCTGCTCCGCACCCTGAGTGCCTTCCAGCCTCCACTGGGGGGCAAGCTCATCCTGAGGGAGGACAACGGGCAGGCGTTGGAGGTGCAGGAATGCCGCGCCTCGGTACTGAGCCGTCTGCTGGGCATCGTCCTCACAGACCGTGTCAGCATCCAGGGCATGTCGGTTCGCCAGCTGGTAGGTATGGGGCGCACGCCCTACACCAACTTCTGGGGCAACCTGAAGGAGGAGGACGAACGCATCGTAGAGGAAGCCATCAGCCTCTGTGGCATAGAGACACTGTCTCCCCGTCCCGTCACCACGCTGAGTGATGGTGAGCGGCAAAAAGTGATGATAGCCAAGGCTCTGGCGCAACAGACACCAGTCATCCTCCTCGATGAGCCGACGGCTTTCCTGGACTTTCCCAGCAAAGTAGATACCATGCTGCTGCTTGGGCGACTGGCACACGAGGAGGGAAAGGCCATCCTCATCTCAACCCACGACCTCGACCTGGCCCTCCAGACAGCCGACCAACTCTGGCTCATGGGACAAGGCCAACTCAGGGTGGGGCCTCCCCGCCAACTGGCCGAGGAAGGCATCCTGCCTCGTTTCTTCCAGGGCGAGCACATCGCCTTCGATGCGGCCCAACTGCGATTCTGCATCCGATGGAATTAAAGCGAATTAACAGAACCCACCAAAAAACATACAATAAAATTCTTAACCAAAAAACCAACAATGAAGAAACTACTGATGACAGCCCTGCTGGGCGCCCTCACCCTGTCCTCTGCGGCAGCAGAACCCGACTCCGTCTATGTCAGACCCGATGTGCGGGATGGAGTGCGCGACTTCCAGATAGCCTACTCCATCGACGGAAAGCACTGGAAGCATGTATCCTGCAACCTCTTTGAGAGTGACTACGGCACATGGGGTGCCGAGAAGAAGATGTACTATCCCGTGCTACGCTTTGACGGACAGAAATACCATGCCACCTTCATCCCCAACCTCAACACGCCCCAGCTGGCCACCACGGAGTCCGACAACTTTGCCCTGTGGAAACCCCAGGACTATCCCTATGTCGGGAAGGAGGAGTTCGCACGGCTTGTAGAACAGCAGAAGGAGGCTTCGCACCACAACGTCATACGCATCCCCTACGCTGGTCTCCGTAACCTGCTCGACAAACAGATACGTGCAGAACGCAATGCGGCCTGGGACCGTGACGATTTCATTGCAGGCGGCAGGCACATTGCCCAAGGTACCGAAGACCTCAAGGCAACGCTGACCATCGACTGGCAGGACCGCAAGGCCATCTCACCCAACCTCATGGGCATCTTCTTCGAGGACATCAGTTATGCGGCAGACGGCGGTCTCTATGCCGAACTCATCCAGAACCGTGACTTCGAATACACCCCATCCGACCGCAGAGAGTGGAATGCACGCACCTCCTGGCGTTTAGAGGGAGAAGGCACGGAATGGAACATCGCCGAGGAGAATCCCATCCACCCGCACAACGCACACTACACCACGCTCGTCACCACCCAGCCCGGCGCACGCCTCATCAACAGCGGATGGGACGGCATAGCCCTCCGACAGGGAGAGAAGTACGACCTGAGCCTCTTCACCCGCGGCAACGGACGCATGAAGGTGTCGCTCGTCGAAGACGGCAAGGTGCTGGCCACGACAACGGTGAAGGCTTCGGCTGCATGGAAGCAGCAGAAGACTACGCTCACCCCCACCGCTTCGGCCACACGGGCAGAACTGGTACTGGAACCGCTCCAGAAGGGCAGTCTTGACGTAGATTTCGTCTCGCTCTTCCCGCGTCAGACCTTCAAAGGACGTGCCAACGGCCTCCGCAAGGACCTGGCAGAGACCATCGCCGACCTGCGTCCCCGCTTCGTCCGCTTCCCGGGCGGATGTGCCACGCATGGTCAGGGCATCGACAACATCTACCACTGGCAGGCTACCATCGGACCGCTCTGGGAACGCCAGGGGGACATGAACATCTGGAACTACCACCAGACACGCGGACTGGGATTCTACGAGTACTTCCAGTTCTGCGAGGACATAGGAGCTGAGGCTTTGCCCGTGTTGGCAGCAGGCGTTCCCTGCCAGAACTCCCACCGCGGCGGTGCAGGACAGCAGGGAGGCATCCCCTTCGAGAAGGACCTCAACGGGCGTCCCTCGCCTTATACCTACAACGGTAAGCCGCTGACCATGGAGAGTTACCTGCAGGAGTTGCTCGACCTCATCGAGTGGGCCAACGGAGACCCCAAGACTTCGGAACTGGCACGCATGCGTGCGGAAGCCGGACACCCGAAACCTTTCGGCATGAAATACCTGGGCATCGGCAACGAGGACCTCATCGGTGATGTCTTCCTGGAGCGTTACCATTTCCTCATTGACGGTATCCGCAAAGCGCATCCCGAAATCACCGTGGTGGGCACCGTGGGCCCGTTCTGGGAAGGCAGCGACTATGAATATGGCTGGAAGGCTGCACGCCAGAAGGACATTGCCATCGTGGACGAGCACTACTACAACAGCATCGGATGGTATTTCCACCACCGCGACTTCTACGACCACTATGACCGCCAGGGCACCAAGGTGTATCTGGGCGAATGGGCCTCGAAGGGCAACAACGTGGTCAACGCACTCGTCGAGGCAGCCTACCTGACGCATGTGGAGCGCAACGCCGATGTCGTGGTGATGTCGTCCTATGCCCCGCTGCTGGCCAAGGAGGGACATACCAACTGGAACCCGGACCTCATCTACTTCAACAACACGGAGGTGCATCCCACCGCCAACTACTACGTGCAGCGTGCCTTCGGCCATCATGCCGGCAGCCAGTACGTGTGGTCAGACCTTAAAGTAAACGGGGGACGTGACGTGGAGGAACGGCTGGACAAGTCCGTGGTTATCGACGAGAGCACCGGCGACATCATCATCAAGGTGGTAAGTCTCCTGCCCAAGGCATCCTCGCTCACCCTTCAACTGGGTGAGGAGGCCCTGAAGGGTTATGACCTGGAGGCACAGCTCACCACGATGGCCCATAAGGGTGACCCCAGCCGCCAGCGTGCATGGGATGTCAACGAGACGCGTTCCCTCACCGTGGCCCCGAGCTTCACGCTCGACATACCGCAGTATTCCTTCTCCATCCTGCGCATCAGGAAGGCCAAGTGAACGTACACTGCCCCACCCCTTTCGGAGGTCGTCTTCCGAAGGGGGCGGGTCACTTTCAGACAACCACAAACAGAACCTACCACAACCACATTACCATGGAAAAGAACAACTACAACGGAAATCCCGCCGAGACAAGGGGATGGGACATCGTAAGGGCACTGAACACAAAGAACAACAACGTCAAGGGAACACCAGCCCCCAATGCCCTGGAGGCACGCAGACTGCTGGCAGAATACCTCCAGCTGGGACTGCCACGCCCCTCGCGCCTGCACTCAGCCATCCTGTCATGTGCCGTGAAAATGGCCATAGCCTTCCCCGACTTCCATTTCGTAGCCTTCCTGGACCTGTGGGGACTGGAGAACCTGCGTCCCGAGGACAGCGAACCCCTTGTAGATGGCGAGGGCCGACGCATTCCTTCCCTGGCCGAACGCATGGCCAAGGCATACGCCTACAGCCTGCTTTTCCACCCCGACGAACATCTGGAGGAGGAGTTGGAAGCAGTCATGCGCCCCACGTTGCGGAGAATGGGATTCAGCCTCCAGGGAGAAGAGGGACCCATGAATCCGGTGACACCGCTGCTGGCCACCCGCCTGACCATGTCAGAGGTGCGCGGTCGCAAGATGACGTTCGTGTGGCTGCTCACTCCCGAAGGGGAAGAGCTATGCGTCGAAGTGCATACGCTGACAGCCCATGCGCGGATGCGCTATGAGGAGATAGAAGGAAAGCGGTTTGATGCCCTACTGCGCCTCTCGGAGAAAGGCAACCTTCGCATTGAGGCAGCCCTACCGGGACGCGGTGACATCGCCGGGACATTCCCCACGGCCATAGCCTACGTGGAGTACATCGACACGAGCCACCACCACATCCACCTCTACGACAACTTCTCGCGTCATCTCGTGGCCCCCTACCAACGCACCACGCTCACCCAGGGGCAGTACGTGGAGTTCGTACCCGTCATCCCCAAGGAAGGAAACTTCAAGACAGCCATCATCACGCGCACGCTTCCCGAGGGGGCAGAAGCCTTTGGCTATCGCGAGGCGCGCGTCACCTACACCGACGAGCAGCAGGGCTATGCGGCCTGGGAACTACTGCCCGATGCTTCGGGAGAGGTGCATGGCATCGTGGAGAAGGGTACGAAAGAGCCCCAGGTGCCTTGCACCCAGGGCTATCTCTATAGTAAACTCTGTGAGGAGAAGCAATGTCCCCTGCCCAAGAAGGGGGAGAGGATAGCCCTCATCACCTTCCTCAAGCGGGGCAAGGACGGCAAGAAACGTCCGATGGTGGTGGATTTCCGTCCCGTCCGCTAAGAGCCGCCTTTATCGGATGAAGAGCATCTCGCGGTACTTGGGCAGCGGCCAGAGTTCATCATCGACCACGAGTTCGAGGTGATCAACCTCGTAGCGTATGCTCTCCATGAGCGGTGCCACCTTGTCATGATAGGCAATGGCACGGTCGCGCTCGTTCACCATGGCATTGGCCTCCTTGCGTGCCAGCCTCATGAGTTCGGCATGTTCGCTGATGAAGGCACAGTGCTCGCTGATAGCTTCAATGAGCTTCAGGTTGTTGGCATTGAGTTTCTCAGCCGTGGCAGCAGGGAAGATTTCCTTCACCTTGAAGACATTGTCGATGAGGGCACTCTGGTAGCGCAGTGCCACGGGCAGGATGTGGTTGAGACAGAGGTCGCCGAAGACGCGGCTCTCTATCTGTATCTTCTTGTAGTAGTTCTCCAGTTTGATTTCATTGCGGGCCTCCAGTTCTGCCGGGGTGAAGACATGCATGCGGCTGAACATCTGCTTCGTCTCGGGGGTCAGGTACTGGTCGAACATGATGGGGGCACTGCTCTCCACGTCCAGTCCGCGACGTGCAGCCTCCTGCCTCCACTCCTCGCTGTAGCCGTTGCCGTCGAAATGTATAGGTTTGCAGGTCTTGATGTCCTCGCGCACCACGCGGAGGATGGCCTTGACCTTGTCCATACCCTCCTCGATGAGTGCATCCACGCGCAGCTTGAAATCGGTAAGGGCCTCGGCCATGGCAGTGTTGAGGACTATCATGGAGGCGGCACAGTTGGCCTGGCTGCCCGCAGCGCGGAACTCGAAACGGTTGCCCGTGAAGGCAAAGGGAGAGGTGCGGTTGCGGTCGGTGCGGTCGATGTGTAGTTCGGGTATCTGCGGTATGTCGAGCGTCTTGGACTCCTTGCCGGCCAAGTTGAAGATGTCCTCGTCCTCGCTCTCCTCCAGCCGGGCCAGTACCTCAGCCAACTGCGAACCGAGGTAGGAGCTCACGATGGCAGGCGGAGCCTCGTTGGCACCCAGTCGGTGCGCATTGGTAGCACTGATGATGGAAGCCTTGAGGAGTCCGTTGTGGCGATAGACCGCCATGAGCGTTTCCACGATGAAGGTGATGAACCTCAGGTTGTCGATGGGCGTCTTGCCCTGTCCGTGCAGCAATACACCCGTGTCGGTGGCCAGCGACCAGTTGTTGTGCTTGCCACTGCCGTTGACCCCGGCAAAGGGTTTCTCGTGCAGCAGACAGCGGAACCCATGCTTGCGGGCCAACTTGCGCATCAGTGCCATGAGGAGCATGTTGTGGTCCACGGCCAGGTTGCACTCCTCGAAGATGGGAGCCAGTTCAAACTGGTTGGGAGCCACCTCGTTGTGGCGTGTCTTGCAGGGGATACCCAGTTCCAGGGCATGAATCTCCAGGTCCTTCATGAAGGCGGCCACTCGTCCGGGTATGCTGCCGAAGTAGTGGTCGTCCATCTGCTGGTTCTTGGCACTGTCGTGCCCCATGAGGGTGCGGCCTGTCATCACCAGGTCGGGACGTGCAGCATAGAGACTCTCATCCACGAGGAAATACTCCTGTTCCCATCCCAGGTTGGTGACCACCTTCTTCACGTCGGGGTAGAAATAGCGTGCCACGTCCGCAGCGGCCTCGTTGACGGCCTTCAGAGACTTCTTCAGCGGAGCCTTGTAGTCGAGAGCCTCGCCGGTATAAGAGATGAATACGGTGGGTATCATCAGCGTGTCATCGATGATGAAGACGGGCGAGGCGGGGTCCCAGGCAGAATAGCCCCGTGCCTCGAAGGTAGAGCGTATGCCTCCGCTGGGGAAGGAACTGGCATCAGGTTCCTGCTGCACAAGGGCCTTGCCGGTGAACTCCTCCACCATGCCTCCCTTGCCGTCATGTTCCACGAAGCCGTCATGCTTCTCTGCGGTGCCTTCGGTGAGGGGCTGGAACCAATGGGTGCAATGGGTGACTCCCAGCTCCATGGCCCATTTCTTCATGCCGGCTGCCACGGCATCGGCGGTGGCCAGGTCGAGGGTGGCACCGTTGTCCATGACGTCGCACATCTTCCTGAAGACATCAGCAGGCAGGTACTGGAACATCTTCTGGCGGTTGAAGACATACTTGGCAAAATACTCACTGGGACGCTCTTTGCGGTTGGGGACGTCAACGGGCTGCTTGCTGAAAGCCTCCCCCACCACCTGGAATCTTAGTTTACTGGACATATCTACTTCTGTAAAAAATCTCCATCACCCCTTCCCAGCCAGGAGCGGAATGCCTCCCGGTGAAGAAAGAGCGAATGGGGTACTATTACTATAATATTTTGTTGATTGCGGTGCAAAGGTACACTTTTTTGGGCAAATCTCCACACGGAATAGGGCTTTTCCTATCAAAAAGAAGATATTTCCCTTGGAAATGCCACGCCAATGCCGTACCTTTGCCGCAGAAACAATAAAAAAAGACAAGGATATGAAGACGAACCACATGGTGCAGAAAGCACTCGGATGCCTGGCCCTGGTGATGGGACTCGCGCTGCTGACCTCATGCGATGAGGATGACAAGAGAAGTTACAAACTGAGTGGTGACTGGTACGGCGATTTCGGCATGTACTACTACACCAACCGCGGACAGCGGTTTGACTCCTACGACACGGAGATACAGTTCGTACAGACCACGCCGTGGACGAACCACGGCTACGGCACGCAGGTGGATTGGTACAAGTACGGCCCCTTCGAGTACATCTACCACCAGTTCCGCTGGAAGATTGTGGATGGCGTGCTCTTCATGAACTACAAATGGGAGTCGGAATGGGATGCCACCATCTATGACTATCACATGTCCTGGACCACCTTCACGGGTTATTTCGGTGACTCGAACGAAAAGTTCTACCTCAAGAAGATAGACTATGACTGCGACTTCTCGCCCTACTACTACGATGACTACGGGTGGGGCTACTACGACACCTACCCAGGTTACAACCCCAATCCCTACTGGGCACCGGGCAAGGACAGGAAGCCGCAGGAGCCCATGCCCATCGACACAGCCCGCGTAGAAGTGGTGATGCGTGGCGACACAGCCGTCACCTATCCGCGTCCCTCGGAAATCCATTTCGGGAACAGGTTCTCGGAGGGCAAGGTTAAATGAATAACTGAGCAAAGTTACTCTTTACCTGTGGCTCTTGAGTATTTGAGTAATTGAGTAATTGAGTATTTGAGTAATTGAGTAAAAAAACAATAAAAGGTGGGAAAAACCCACCTTAAAAAACTACAATTAGTCAAAATACCCCTACAAGGAGTTGACAAGCTCATAAATAACCGTATCTCCATCACCCGAAGCTGTGCATGGAATACACTCACAATTAAGGTTACGGAAAAAGCAATGAGCGCAGGTCTTGTGAAACTTACTCACTCGTAAAAGATTACCTCGGAATTCTATAACGTCACCGGCCTTTGCATTTTTAAGGTAGGTTCTATAAATTAGCTTTGATGGGATTTTACTCTATCTTCGAGCAGATTTCTTTGTAAGGGTGAAGCAGCATAGCAAGCTATGGTGCAAGCACTTACGAAGAAAGATGCCGAAGAGAGGGTAAAAGACCACAGCTTTTGCTTTTGGGCAAAATGCAGTAATTCTACTGAGAATTGTAATTAATAGA
>CALZGT010000069.1 GCA_945787235.1 uncultured Prevotellaceae bacterium | reverse complement strand
CCTCGGCCTATGGATTAATAATCCCTCGGTCGATTAATAGCCTTTCATCTGAGGGTTTATTAACCTTATCGATAAGATACTATGTGTAAGGCCGGTCTGATTGAACTAAATTTCTTCCGTGTTCTTTATCAGCCATTCCCTGTCAGCCTCGTCAGTGAGGTGTGGCAGGAGCGTTTCCCTTACCATTTTGTGGTAGTTGTTCAGATAGTCAATCTCATCCCTTTGCATCTCCTCCACAAGGATTGGAGTGGTGTCGATGGGACACAGCGTGAGAGGTTCAAGTTGCAGGAACTCACCGTATTCTCCGTCCATGTAGTGCGTGATGAGCATGGTATTCTCCGTGCGCACCCCATGTTTTCCTGCCTTGTAAATGCCGGGTTCGTTCGTTACGGTCATGTGTGCCTGCAAGGGAGTCTTCATGTAGTTCATGCGTATCTGGTGCGGACCCTCATGCACGTTGAGGTAACTGCCTACACCGTGTCCAGTGCCGTGCAGGTAGTTGACTCCCTCCTGCCACATGGCATAGCGGGCGCACACATCCAGTTGGGTACCGGTAGTTCCCGCGGGGAACTTGACCATAGCCAGTCGTATGTGACCGCGCAGCACCAGGGTATAGTCGTGTTTCTCCTCCTCTGTCAGAGGCCCCAGGGCGATGGTGCGCGTGATGTCAGTCGTACCGTCCTGGTACTGTGCTCCGCTGTCCAGCAGCAAGAGTCCCTGAGGTTCCAACTTAGCATCCGTCTCTGGTGTTGCCTCATAGTGTACGATGGCCCCATGCGGCCCGTATCCCGCAATGGTGTCGAAGGAAATGTCGCGGTAGAGCGGCTGTTCTGCCCTCAGACTCGTCAGTTTGCGGTCGATGCTCATCTCCGTCTGTCCTCCTGCTTCTACGGCCGGTTGCAGCCAGTGCAGGAACTTCACCAGGGCAATGCCATCCTTGAGCATGGCATTGCGGTAGCCCCGAATCTCTGCTTCCGTCTTCACGGCTTTCAGCAGAGCCACGGGCGAGGGGGCATCCAGGGTGGTCTTCGGGAGGTCATGGATCATGTAGTTTGTCCTGCTCATATCCATCATCAGGGTACCTTCGAAATCAGCAAGGAAATCCTTGATGGCCTCGTACTCCTCCAAGGCTACCCCTTGTTCGCAGAGGTATTCCTTGACCTCGGTGCTCACCTTGTCGGGGTTGATGAAGAGGATACATTCATCCTCCGTCACAATGACATAACTTACGAAGACGGGGTTGCAGTGAACGTCCGTACCACGCAGGTTCAACAGCCAGGCCACCTCGTCCAATTGGCTTATCACCAAGGCTTCACAGACGTTTTCCTTCATGTTCCTGCGTACCAGGGCAATCTTGTCCTTGGCCTCCATACCCGTCAGTTCCAGCGGCTGTATTTCCACAGGGTTGTTGGGAATGGCAGGACGGTTTTCCCACAAGACCTCGGCAGGGTCACGGTCCGCATGGGTGTATATCCTGTGTCCTTTCAACTCCTTGGTCATCGCGTTCACGCTTTCTGCGCTGTTCACCCAGCCATCCACACCCACGTGGGTCTCCTCGTGAAGCGTCTCGATGAGCCATTCTGTCGGGGTGGGTGTGTCGGGAAGTCCCTGCTTCATGAGCTGGAAGGGCGTACCCTCCAGTTGTTCCGCTGCGGCGAGGAAATAACGAGAGTCCGTCCACAGGGCGGCACTTGTCATGGTCACTACGGCGGTGCCTGCCGACCCGTTGAAGCCGCTTATCCATTCGCGTGTCTTCCAGTGGTCGGGGATGTATTCTCCGCTGTGAGGGTCTGTGCTGGGGAAGATGAAGGCTTCCAAGCCACTCTCCTGCATCCATTCTCTCAGTCTTTCTACTCTCTGGGTGATGGTCTTGTTCATGATGATGTCGATTTTTGGGGTGATTATGGTGGATGGTTTCCGTTACTTTCGTTCTTTTCGTTCTTCCTGCTAATCCACCTCGAAGTATATTTGTGCGGCTTTGTATTTGTCGAGTGCCATGAAGTACTGTTGTGCTTGCCGTAATCGGTTGCGTACCTCTTTCAGGTTGGCTTCCGGTTCCACCTTGAGCACTATCTTGCGGATGTAGAGGGACTGGATGCGTGCTATGGGAGGCGTATCAGGTCCCAGTACCCTCTCTCCGAAGACCTTGCGCAGCAGGTTGGCCATCTCGTAGGCCAGTCCGTTGAGGGTGGCCTCATAGCGATGCTTCATATATACATTGATGAGGCGGTACAGGGGAGGGTAGTGGAACATACGGCGTTCGGTGAGCTGGTCGGCATAGAGTGCCTTGTAGTCGTGGTTCACGACTTGCTGCACCACAGGGAGGTCAGGAGTCTTGGTCTGTAGGATGACACGCCCTTGCTTGCCCCGCCTTCCTGCCCTTCCTGCCACCTGCGCCATCATCTGGAAGGCATGTTCGTAGCTGCGGAAATCCGGCAGGTTGAGCATGGTATCGGCATTGAGGATGCCTACCACGCTGACGCGGTCGAAGTCCAGTCCCTTGGTAACCATCTGTGTGCCCACCAGGATATCCGTCTGTCCTTGCTCAAAGTCACGCAGTATCTGTTCGTAACCCTGTCGGCTGCGTGTCGTGTCGAGGTCCATGCGTGCTACCCGGGCTTGTGGGAAGACTTCGCGTATCTGGTCTTCGATGCGTTCCGTGCCGAAACCTATGGTCTCTATCTTCTCATCTTCACAGTTGGGGCAGCGGCATGGGACGGAATCCGTATAACCACAATAGTGACATGTCATTTGGTTCAGCCGCTTGTGAAAGGTCAAACTCACGTCACAATGCGGACAGCGTGGTACCCATCCACAGGTATGACACTCTATGGTAGGCGCGTAGCCACGTCGGTTCTGGAAGAGTATGACCTGTTCACCATTCTGCAGCGCCTCGTTCATTTCTTGCAAAAGAACCGAAGTAAAGGGACCCGTCATCATCTTCTTGCGGCGTTCTTCAGCGATGTTGACTACCTGTATGTCAGGCAGGGTGACCTGCTGGTAGCGTTCGAAGAGTTCCACAAGGCCGTATTTCCCCGTCTGGCAGTTGTAGTAAGTTTCAAGAGAAGGAGTGGCCGTTCCGAGCAGTGTCTTCGCCCCCGCCGCATGTGCTACCATGAGGGCCACGTTCCGGCCATGGTAGCGTGGGGCTGGGTCTTGTTGTTTGAAACTCGTCTCATGCTCCTCATCTACAATGACCAGTCCCAGGTGCTGGAAAGGAAGGAACACCGAAGAGCGCACCCCTACGATGATGTCGTAGGGAGAGGTGGATAGTTGCTTCTGCCATATCTCAACCCGCATCTCGGTGGAATACTTGGAGTGATAGACCCCCAGTCGGTTTCCGAAGACCCGTTTCAGGCGGTTCACGAGTTGGGTGGTCAGCACGATTTCGGGCAGCAGGTAGAGGACCTGTTTGTTTTGCTCCAGTGCCTGGTGTATGAGGTGGATATATACCTCCGTCTTGCCGCTGGAAGTCACGCCATGGAGCAGCACCACGTTGTGCTCTTGCCATTGGGCGTTTATCTTGTCTAGGGCAAGCTGTTGGGCCGGACTCAACAGGTGGAGTACCATGTCGGCTGGTATCTCGTCGTGGTCCAGACGGTCCGTCTGCTTGTCGTACTGTTCCAGGATGCCTTTCTCCACCAGTGCATTGAAAAGCGTGGTGTTGCTGTCTGCCTGACGCAGCAGTTCCTGTTTCTCTACTTCCACCAGCAGTTGTGGATTCTTGAGTGTGAGAGCTGCGGCCGCTTTGCTCATCTCCAGGTATTTCATCAGCAGGGATGCCTGCTTGGGTGCCCGTTTCAAGTCGAGGAAGACATTGATGATTTGTGCTTCCTCAAAATAAGTTTCTGTGAGGCGGACATACGGTACCAGTTTGGGCTTATAACTGATTTGTTCGTCCTCCTCCTTCAGTCCGCTGGGCAGTGCCGCTTTATAGACAGAGCCCAGGGGACAGAGATAGTAGTCCGCCATCCATTGCCAGAGCTGCAACTGTGATGGCAAGAGCAAGGGGGACTCATCGAGAACCTCAATGACCTCCTTTACCTGGCAGTTCACCGGTGTTTCATCATGCAGCCTGAGCGCAATGGCCGAGTACCTTTTTTTTGTCCCGAAAGGAACAGTGAGACGGCATCCCGGTTGTACCCGTCCTGCCAGTGAAGGAGGAATGGAGTAGGTAAAGGTGCCGTCCAAAGGAAGGGGTAATATCACATCGACATATCTCATCGTCTCTGTCTGCGTGCTGACGAGCGTGGAGCCTGACTGTCGTCTGTATCCGTCTTTTTGACCTTGCTGTTCGTGCGTCGGGTGCGTGAAGCCTTCTGCTTCGTTTCCTCAGCCGGAGTAGCCTTTTCTTCCGTCTCGCTGGTTTGAACCAGCTCTGTGGCAGACTCCTCGCCGGATTCTTTGCCGTCTTTAGCCTGTGCTTTGGCTATACTCTTGCTGTCACTGGCCTCTTCTGTTGAGGCCGTTTTTCTCCTTCCCTTCCTTTCTGCTGCCGCTACGACCTTGTCCGTCTCTTTGGCGTTGCGTACTGAGTCCTTCTTGTCCTTATGTCCCCAAAGTCTGTTCTCGAAGTCCGCCAGTTGTTTGTCAATGCGCTTCGACTCCGCCAGTTGTGCTGAGTCGTTGGTGCAGTAGTCTGCGATGTTCTTGCCCTGCATGTTGTTGGTCTTGTAGATTTTTCCCTCATAGCGGCAGAGCGTGAAGTAGTCATCGGCCGTCATGCGGGTCACGTTATTGAGGTCACTGGACATGACAGGCAGTTTGGCCAGGTAGGGAGCTACGTCATCGTACTTCATCCAGAAGAGCGGTTTGGGTGTGGCAATGTCCTCCCCGAACTCTCCCCCTTCCAGCAGGATGGGACAGATGGCAATGACCTTGGTATGCATCGTGCCGGTGCGTTGATCCAGATAGCTGCTCTCCTTGAGGTAGTATCGCTTCACCATTTCGCTGGGCACGTCGGCATCCGCCACTTCAATCTTTCCGTTCTTCTCCTCGTAGTAGATGCTGTAGCGGCTCAGGAAAACCTTGAGGTCCACCTTGTCCTTGGCATTGAAGGACTCCGTTCCCGTCATGTTGTAGTCGTATGCGTTGACGCGGCCTGTCAGCATCAGACGGAACAGGTAGGTGAACAGGTTGCATTGGTTGCCGATGGGCATGACGGGGTAGTACAATGCTGCATTCTTGTCCTTGGTGAGGTCCAGTTCGCGGTAGAGGTCACGTTTCCATACCACGTCCTCAGGCATGGCATCGCTGGTAGGGAACATGATGCTGAAACGGTCACTCGCGGCCTTGGAATTCTGCTGGGTGGCGGTTGTCTTCGGGGTGGCAGTTCTGCGCTTGGCGGGCTGAGCCATCATGCAGGTGGCAGTGAGGCTGAACAGTATGAGTAACAGGGTCTTTTTCATAAATCCTTGGTTTGGGGTTGCTGGGTGATAGGGTGGCTAGTTAATCTAGTTAATCTAGTTAATCTAGTTAATCTAGTTATCTAGTTATCTAGTTATTCTAGTCTTACTAGTTAATCTAGTTATTCTAGTTATTCTAGTGTTACTAGTTTTTCTTGTTCTCTTGTTTTCTTAGTTGATAATCAACTCCATGGCACCGTTCAGTGTGCGTTCTACTCCATCCGGTCCTATGGCCTTGATTTTACTGAGGTAGAATCGCTTGCCACGTGAGAGCTGGCGTATCATGTTCTTCTGGCGGTTGCTGAAGTTGGCTCCTTCCGAGAGTTCCGGTAGGGCATTGCCCAGGTTGTCGAAGAAGGTGGCCTCGAAACCTGTCACGCGGAAAGGTATGTTGAGGAGACCGTCATCGATGGCTGCGTGCAGCTGGGCTGCTTCCATGATGGCTTGCTTGCTGATGCGTCCTCCCTTGAACTGGTCTTCTCCGAGGGCAATATAGGCTGTGGGGTCGGGAAGTTTGCGCACGCGGAACTTGAACTGTCCCATCTGCTGTGTACGTCCTTCCAGCTGCGCCGACACCGTAAAGGTCACTTCACCGCCCACCTGCGTAGGTTTGGCAATGTATTTGCCCTCTCCCTTGGGGGTGAGCGAACCGCCTCCCGCCATGCTCAGGCTGATCTGGCTGGTAGGTACTCCGGGTACGCTGACACTCATGGGGTTGTCATAGCCTGCATAGAGCACGTTCATGATGTCTGCACTCACCGTAGCGGCAGGTGCAATGACATTGTAATTCTGTTCAAAATCACGGCGAACCTTTTCGCCGCTGGCGTTCATCATTTCCACGAACCCCTTGAAGGCGAACTGTCCCGTGGTGCCACATACCGTCTCGTAGATGCCGCGCTCGTTCTGCAGTTCCCGTCCTCCCACGAAGATGGTAGGGCGGTTGGTGGTGTCTATGGCCGCCATGACAATCTGTGCACTGAACTTGCCACCCTGTACGATGGTGAGACTCTGTGGGATGACGTAGGCATTGAGTTCGTTGACACGTATGTCCTTGACACCGATGTTGCCTACCAGCGTGTGGAGCACCTCTCCCTCCGCATAGCGTACGTCATTCTGCAGTTTGGTGAGGAGCGTCACGGCAGCACTTGTGGGCATGGTTTCGAACATATACTCCTGCCAGTTCTTTCCCATCGTCTCAGGTTTCTGCGGAACGTCGGTACTCAGGTTGCTCTTGATGATGCGTTTCTGCAGGGAGTCCGTCACCAGGGATAGGATGTCCTTGCGGTAGTTCACGATAGCCTCATAGAGTTCCTGGCCCCGCCCTGAACCTGGTGCCAGCATGACGAAGGTCGCCGCTTCCAGGTCCTCACGGTTTCTGATGTTGTGTATGTCACCATCCTCACCGTCACTCTTCTTTACGATGGCTATCTTGAGTTCTTCCGAGAGGTTGTAGAGGTGGTCACTGATTCTGCGCACATGCTGTGCCTTGTCATACCATTCCTTGACCTTCTTGGGGTTGGTCTTGTATTGCTCCTCGAAGTTCTCGTAGATACCGCGGTTCACCAGATTGGCATTCTCCGTACTGCGGTTGAGACTTTCATCCACAAGCGAGAAACCGTTCAGCACGTCGCTGCTGACATTGAGTGCCAGCATGGCCATCAGAACGACGTACATCAGGTTGATCATCTTTTGGCGAGGACTTATCTTTTTCTTCTTTATTGCCATGTTGCTGGGGCTTTATTGTGGGGTGGGGGTCAGGTCATTCTAGTTATTCTAGCTATTCTAGTTGTTCTAGTTATTCTAGTTGTTCTAGTTGTTCTAGTTGTTTTAGTTGTTTTAGTTGTTCTAGATATTCTAGATATTCTAGTTTTACTAGCTTTACTATTTTTTTTCTAGTCAAACTGGTCTTACTGCTTGCTTGCGGGGGGCATATTGCTTCCCATATTGACCGTGAGGGCGGCAATCATGCGGGCATAGACATTGTTGAGTTCCTCTATCTGCTTGGCCATGCGCTTGGTTTGCTCGTCAATCTGTTCAATGGTGGAAACCTGCTTACTGATGTTGCGTAGCTGAAGCTCATAGACTGTGGCAATGCCCGTGAGGGTACGGTTGAGGTTCTCCATTTCCTCGCTGTCTGTACTCATGCGCTCTGCCTGAATCTTCACACGGCCCAGCACCTCTGTCAACTGGGTCAGTTCCTCTGCATAGTTCTTCACGGCATCCTCAATGGCAGAGGGATCGGTGGCTTGGACGGCTGCTGTGTTCAGCGTAGCCTGACCAGCCAGCGTAGCCAGATTAGCCAGGCCAGCCAGACTACTGTCACTGGCCATGCCGGTAGCCTGGATGCCTTCATTCTGGTTTCCTTCTACGTTTCCGTCTTTCAGACTTCCTTCCACGTTTCCGTTGACTGCGGCTTCCTCTCCATTCGTGACAGGTATCACACCACCTCCGATGATGATGGGAGCATTGCCTGCCACCCCATTGCCTTGCGCAGTGACAGCCTGCTGTTGTGGGGTGTCAGGTACTTTCTCTGTGACCCGTTCAAAACCCGCGATGAAGAATACGAAGACTTCCGTACCCATACCGATGAACAGCATCAAGTTGGCTCCCGGAATATGAGTCAGTTTGAAGAGCGTACCCAGGATGACGACTGCGGCACCCCAGCTGTAGGCGTATTGCATGAAAGTCTGTCCTGCAAAGGTGTCCATCCATTTCTGCAGATGGAATATGGGATTCATTTTTGCCATGATGTATGTTGCTTTAATATATATAATATAATGTATATGCCTATGTGACTGTATGGGGTTGAGCCTCCGTGCTTTTCCTGTCATGTGGTCTCAGCGGCTTTGTCAGGCAGAGCGTATTCCTTATCGTCTTGTCTTACGGACGCTGGCTCCGCCTCCCGAACCGGCCTTGCTCTTTCCACCTCCGCTCTTGCTGCTGCTCTTGGAAGCTTTGGCTCCTTTGACAGCGCTCCGGCTATTGTCGGAAATCATGGTGCGCACACAGCGGAAACCTATGTAGGAACGAGGCTGGTTCTGGTACTCATAGCTTCTCCAGGCAGAGAGAATCATGCTTTCGGGGTCCTTCCACGAACCACCGCGTACAGACTTCTTCTTCAGCCGGTACGGGTCTTCCTTGGCAGCATTGTAGGACAGTTCCGGGTTCATGTCGCTCATGCTCTCTACGCCGGCCTCGGTATATACCGTGCTGGTCCACTCTGCCACATTGCCCGCCATGTCGTACAGGCCGTTGGAGTTGGCACTGAAGATGCCGCATCGTGAGGTGATGAGACTACCGTCCTGGGTATAGTTACCTCTGTCCGGCTTGAAGTTGGCATAGAAGCATCCCTTGTCGCTCTTCACTTCACCACTCTCCCAGGGGAAGGAGTTGCCGCTCTTGCCTCGTGCGGCATACTCCCATTCTATCTCGGTAGGCAGGCGGTAACGCTGTATGTTCTTGGCAGCCCCCCCCAGTCCCTTCAGCAGGAAGTTGGTACGCCAGGCACAGAAAGCATTGGCCTGTTCCCAGGTGACTCCCACCACAGGGTAGTCATCGTAGGCGGGGTTGCTGAAATAGAGCTTCATGTAACGCTCGTTGTGAGCATTGCGGAAATCGTTCACCCAGCACGTCGTGTCGGGATAGACATTGACGATATAGGTATTCAGGAAGTCCCAGGGACCGCTGAGTTCGCGCGTGATGGTCTGGCGTATGATTTTACCCTCATCATCCACCCATGCCGTGTCCTTGCTTATCATGACCTTCTCCTCGCTTACGGCGTGGTCCGTATTGAGGTCACGTTCCTCCGGGTTGAGGCGGAACCGACGCTGTGCAGCCGCTGCATAGTCATAAATCTCATAGCGGTAGTTCAGCTGCTTTACGTCCAGCATCTTGGTGCCATCGATAGGATGTATGACATAGACACTCTCTATGGCCCTCTCCTCGTCCTCGTTGGGTTTGCGTGGAATGGGCTTGCTCCAGTTCAGGTGCGGTGTGATGGGATTTCCCTCCTTGTCCTCCTCAATCTTGTAGGTCTCGTCACCTCCGTAGGCAGGGTCGGCCAGGCGTTCGCGGATGATGCTGTCGCGAACCCAGTTGACGAACTGGCGGTACTTGGAGTTGGACACTTCATGCTCGTCCATCCAGAACCCATCGACGGAGATGGAGCGCGTAGGAATCTCCATGCCCCACAGCGTATCATTTTCCAACCCCACCTTGAGTGACCCCTTGTGGACGGCCACCATGCCGAAGGGAACAGGTTCGCTGACGTTCTGACCCCTTGAACCGGTCACTTCGCCTCCTGTCGCCATGGCAGAGGACTGTGAGCCCATGCAGGCAGTCAGTATAAGGCTTGTCACCGTTATGGTCAGCCATGCAAATAGTTTCTTCATATTATTGTTATGCTATAGTATTCTTACACTCTGATGTCTGTTCTTTCCCTTTTTGAAGAGGTTGAGGTCTGTGGAGTAGCCCAGTACGATTTCGTGTGTGCCGTGCAGTGCTCCTATGCCTCCCGTGTACATCTCGTAGCTGTACCCTATCTGTATGCCCTGGAACGTAGTGCCCAGCAGCAGTCCCACCGATACGGTAGGACTGTATGTCACACCCCCATAGAGTCGTATCTTCTCTCCGTTGTAGGCCAGTCTGGCTGTCACGTCCCCGCGCCATGCGGTCAAGTCGGTACGCAGTATGGCCGTGGTATATAGCACATACTCAGGTCGCCGGAATCGGACATTATAGCCTCCCGTGGCATAGATGTTGGGCTGGTAGCTCACCTCGTTCACCTTGTCATCGCCCAGTTTTACCGTAGGAGCCAGTACATGCATGGCACTCACTCCCGCATACCAGCGTTCCTTGTAGGTATATCGCAGTCCAGCATCGAGGTCGAAGGCCGTGCCGTTCACCTGGCTGGAGGCGAATACAGGGTCTCCCGGGTCTGTGGCATCCACCTTGGAACCGTCGAAGGACTCGTTCAGCATTCCCGGCCGCAGTCCTATGCTCAGTCGTCCTCCCCAGAGCGGTTGGTGGTAGGCATATTGCAGGTAGAACCTTTTGTTGGAGAACAAGCCAATCTTGTCGTTCACCATGCCCACCCCTATGCCGTGGCGTGGTCCGAGGAAGAAGACGGGCATATCCACGCCGACATAGATGGTGGTGGGTGCATTTTCGAATCCCACCATCTGCATGGAGCACGCCCCCTGTACGCTGAGCTTTCCGTCCAGTCCACTTGTGGCAGGGTTGTAGTAACTCTGCAGCGCCCAGTAATTGGTGAACGCCACGTCCGACTGTGCCTTTACGCCTGAAGCCGTCAGCAGAGCCAATCCAAACCACAGCAGTCTTTTCATTCGTAACTTATATAACGTATCTGAAGTCCGTTTTATTGTGCCATAGGCGGAAAAGTAATAATTAGGGTGTCCATTTTGTCGTACCGAAATCCATTCTTTTTGAACCTTGTATTCTACTGGAGGGGTGCAGACAAATGAAGCTTGTCGTGTCGGCACTTTCGGGTGGGCAATAGGAGATGCCGCGACTCGCGGCATGACATCCTCGCCATGGGTACGGCGAGTCGCCGTACCTCCTATAGAATCGAGTACAACAAAAAGGACACCCTAATTAATAATTTTCAAATTATTCAATATTCATCCTCATTGAAGAGGAAATCCTCCTTGGTAGGATAGTCCGGCCATACATCCTCGATGGTCTCGTAGATTTCTCCCTCGTCCTCGATTTCCTGCAGGTTTTCGATGACCTCCATGGGGCATCCCGAGCGCATAGCATAGTCAATGAGTTCGTCCTTGGTGGCTGGCCAGGGAGCATCTTCCAGTTTTGAAGCCAATTCAAGTGTCCAGTACATGTTATTTTTGGTTTATGGTTTATGTGTATTTTTAAAACGGGCGCAAATATACATATTATTTTTTTAAGGAGCAACGGAAAGCCATGTTTTTTGCCAAAAACGTAC
>CALZGT010000068.1 GCA_945787235.1 uncultured Prevotellaceae bacterium | reverse complement strand
ATGCCCTTGATGGCCTCTACCTGGGTCTTCACCAATTCGGGGAGCTTCTCCAACAACAGGAGGGTATAAGCCTTGGTGGCATCGCCTCCAGCAGCCTTTATCATCTTGTCA
The DNA here is from genome assembly GCA_945787235.1 of uncultured Prevotellaceae bacterium. Taxonomy (GTDB): domain Bacteria; phylum Bacteroidota; class Bacteroidia; order Bacteroidales; family Bacteroidaceae; genus Physcousia. Next base: position 11,268 of record CALZGT010000068.1, on the reverse strand, counting down.
TAGCCGTCAGCCTGTTTGGTGAGAATCTCATAGAGACCCTTGGCCTCGGCCTCCATCTTGGCAAAGATGGCATCAGCCTCACCCTTGGCGTTGACACGCTTCTGCTCTGCCTCAGCCTCAGCAGCAATGACGAGACGGCGTTTCTCTATCTCCTGGGCCACGATGACGTTGGCATTCTGACTGGCACGTTCACGCTCGGCGCGGGCATTCTCTGCCTTCTGCTCGGCAGCGTAGGCCTCTTCCAAGGCTTGGGCTTGTGCCACCTTCTCGGCTGCCGTGGCCTTGCGCAGTGCTTCGGCCTCTGCCTCGCGACGGCTGGCATCAGAGTTGGCAATGGCCACCTTGGCTTCATTCTCACCCTTCACGGCGGCAGCATTGGCCTCTGCTGTACGGATACGCGTCTCACGCACGGCATCTGCCTTACCTATCTCACCCAGTTTTTCCTGTTCTGCCACACGCACCTTGGCCTCGTTGATGGCCTTGGCAGCAGCCTCCTGGCCCAGAGCTTCGATGTAGCCGCTCTCGTCCTTGATGTCGGTAACATTGACATTGATGAGTTTCAGACCAATCTTCTTGAGTTCGACCTCCACATTGGCCGTGATGGCCTCCAGGAACTTGTCGCGGTCGCTGTTGAGTTCCTCAATGCTCATGGTGGCAATGACCAGACGAAGCTGACCGAAGAGGATATCGCGCGCCATCTCCTGTATCTGGGTGGCATTCTGTCCGAGCAGACGCTCTGCGGCTGCTGACATGTACTCTGGGTCTGTGCTGATACCCACGGTGAAGCGGCAGGGCACGTCAACGCGGATATTCTGACGGCTCAGGGCGTTGGTAAGGTTGGCATCAATGCCGATGGGGGTCAGGGACATGTAGGCATAGTCCTGAATGACGGGCCACACGAAGGCACCTCCACCATGCACACAGTTGGCACTCTTCTTCGCACCACTGCCACTACCATAGATGACGAGAATCTTGTCGGCAGGACACTTGCGGTAACGGTTGGCCAAAAAAATCACAACGGCAAGCACCAGCACGGCACAAGCCACGATAAGGGTTAAAGGGGTTTCTAACATAAGGTTTTGATTAAGGGGTTAACACTTGAGTGAGATAGGATGCGCTGGAGATGTGATACCAGAAGGAACATGGGCATGTGTTCCCCATGGAGGGAACTATGGTTCCACCAGCAGCACACGGCCATCCAGGACTTCCTTCACACGTACCTTGCTTCCTGAAGGAAGAGGAACATCACTGTCGGTCTGGGCATCCAATTCCTGTATGGATCCATGAAAACTGACCTGCACCTTGCCCTGACCTTTCCGGTGGGCAGGAATGCGGAGATAGACATCCACGGTCTTGCCTACGGCATCGCGGATATCAAAGGCTCCATTGTGCTGCAACTTCAACATGCTGCGGAAGATGACCATGAAGATGGCCACAAAGGCGCACCCCACCAGCAGGGTGACAAGGATGAGCACGGCAAGGTTGCCAATGGTATGCCACAGACTCACGCCAGCCCAGCTCATGCCGAAAAGAAAATAGATGACATTTCGGAACGAGAGGAGGTGCATGGCACCGACATCATCAGTAGCATCGCTGCCGACATCGGCATCCATGGGAGCATCAAAGTCATGGTCACCCATGCCGAGGAAGGACAGGACGGTCTGTGCCACAAAGATAAAGGTGGAGAAAATGGCTAAGCCCCAGTAGAAACGCAATGTGGGATCGAGAGCCGAGAACCATTCGGATAATGCATGCATTTTCGTAGATTTTGAAACAGGGTTGTACTTCACAGAGTGCCGGGCACTGTGCCTGCCTGCTCTGTCTTGTGCAAAGTTAGAAAAAAAAAGCACACAACCCCGTGATATAGCATTAAAAAATCATAAAAACCCTTCATTTTGCTTCCATTTGTCAACAGGACTTTGCAAAACAGTGCCTCGTCTCTTCGTCCGTCCCTCCTTCGTTTCTCGCCTCCTTTGTCTCACTCCCCTCGTCCCTCCTCCTTTGCCCCATGCCCTCAGCCACCGTTCCGGGTGGTTTAGCCGCTGGGTCCATCAGCTCCTGCCCCCAAAAACCACCGCCATGAACTCTCAGACACGAAATATCGAAAAAAATTCCCTATATATAAGGTATGATAGGAAAATTTTGCCTACCTTTGCAGCCGAAAATCAAAGAATGAAACAACATGAAAGAGAATCTGGTGATTGTAGAGAGCCCCGCAAAGGCCAAAACGATTGAGAAGTTTCTGGGAGAGGACTACTGCGTGATGTCCAGTTACGGACACATCCGCGACCTCAAGAAGAAGAGTTTCAGCATTGACGAGAAGACCTTCGAACCACAATACGAGATACCATCCGACAAGGCAAAAGTGGTAGCCGAACTGAAGAAGAAGGCAGAGGAGTCCACCACCGTATGGCTGGCTTCCGATGAGGACCGCGAGGGAGAAGCCATCAGCTGGCACCTGAGTGAAGTGCTCGGACTGAACCCCAGCACCACGAAACGCATCGTGTTCCACGAAATCACCAAGAACGCCATCCTGGAGGCCATACAGCACCCGCGCACCATCGACCTCAACCTGGTCAATGCCCAGCAGGCACGCCGCGTCCTGGACCGAATCGTGGGTTTCAAACTCTCCCCGCTACTCTGGCGCAAGGTCAAGCCTGCCCTCTCAGCAGGCCGCGTACAGAGCGTGGCTGTGCGCCTCATCGTGGAGAAGGAACGTGAGGTGAATGCCTTCAAGGGTGACACCTACTACCGGGTGACAGCCTCCTTCACCCTACCAGGCAAGAAAGAAGTGGTGAAGGCTGAACTGAACCGTCGCTTCAGCACCCAGGAGGAGGCACGCTTCTTCCTGCAGGAATGCCGTGACAACCAGTTCCGCGTGACGGACATCAGCACCAAACCCCTCAAGCGTTCTCCCTTCCCGCCCTTCACCACCAGTACCCTGCAGCAGGAAGCGGCACACAAACTGGGTTACTCTGTGGCCCAGACCATGAGTCTGGCACAACGACTCTATGAGAACGGACACATCACCTACATGCGAACCGACAGTGTGAATCTCTCCTCCCTCTGCCTGGGAGCCAGCAAGAAGGTCATCAGCGAGACCATGGGCGATGCATACGTCAAGACACGCAACTACCAGACCTCAGCCAAGGGAGCACAGGAGGCACACGAAGCCATCCGTCCTACCGACATGGCCCAGACGGAAATAGAGGCCACGCCCCAGGAGCGTAGGCTTTACGACCTCATCTGGAAGCGTACCATAGCCAGTCAGATGGCTGATGCCGAGATAGAGAAGACCACGGTCCTCATCAGCATCGGAGGCATGGACGAGACGTTCACCGCCACGGGCGAAGTGGTAAAGTTCGACGGATACCGCAGGGTTTATCGTGAAACCCAGGAGGATAACGAGGAAAACGAAAGCGGCATACTGCCTCCTCTCACCATGGGAGAAGTACTCACCGCCAAGGAAATCACAGCCACAGGACGATTCACACAGCGGCCGGTACGCTATAACGAGGCCAGCCTGGTACACAAGTTGGAGGAACTGGGTATCGGACGTCCCAGTACCTATGCCAGCACCATCACCACCATCCAGCAGCGCGAATACGTGCAGAAGGGTGACAAACCGGGAGAGGAGTTCAACAGCGAAATCTTCACCCTGAAGAACGGAGAGATAAAGCATACCACGCATACGGTGACCGTGGGAGCCGAGCGCGGCAAACTGCTGCCTACGGACACAGGCACTGTCGTCAATGACTTCCTGCTGGAATATTTCCCCGAAATCATGGACTACAACTTCACAGCTGACGTGGAAAAGAACTTTGACGAGATAGCAGAAGGAAAACAGGTCTGGGAAAACGTGATACGTGATTTCTACAAGCGTTTCAACCCCCTCGTGGAGAAGACCAACAGCATCAAGAGCGAGCACCGCGTCGGTGAACGCGTGCTGGGCACAGACCCCGGCAGCGGAAAACCCGTGAGCGTCAAGATTGGACGCTTCGGCCCCGTAGCACAAATCGGGTCGGCTGATGACAAGGAGAAACCACGCTTCGCCCAACTGAAGAAGGGACAAAGTCTGGAAACCATCACCCTGCAGGAGGCACTCGAACTCTTCCGCTTACCCAGAGAATTGGGAGAATACGAAGGTTCTACCATCATCATCGGAGCAGGAAAATATGGTCCCTACGTACTGCACGAAGGCAAATACGTGTCTCTGCCCAAGAATGTCAACCCACTGCACATCACACAGTACGAGGCCATTGAACTCATCAACCTCAAGCGCAAGGAGGATGCCGAGAAGCACTTGAAGACCTTTGAGGAGGAGAGTGACATGGAGATCATGAAGGGACGCTTCGGGGCCTACCTCTACTACAAGGGCAAGAACTACCACCTCAACAAGGCACAGCAGGCCGAGATAGACACACTGACCTACGAACAGTGTCTGGCCATCGTGGAGGCACAGGACAGCAAACCCAACACACGCAGCCGATATACGAAGAAATGAGACGCATCATACTCATTGGCTACATGGGAGCTGGAAAGACTACCGTGGGCAGACAACTGGCACTGAATCTGGGACTGCAGTTCTACGACCTCGACTGGTACATCGAGATGAGGTACCACACACGCGTGGCCGACATCTTTGCCAAGCGCGGAGAAGAAGGGTTCAGGGAGATAGAACGCAACATGCTGCACGAGGTGGCAGAGTTCGAGAATGTGGTACTGAGCTGCGGAGGAGGCACGCCGTGCTTCTTCGACAACATGGACTATATGAACTCACTGGCCGACACCGTCTATCTCCAGGCCAGACCGGAAGTGCTGGCCATGCACCTGAAGATGGGAAAGGTGGAACGGCCGCTCATCAAGGGTAAGAGTGAGGAGGAACTGCTGCAATACATACGGCAGTCGCTCCAAAAACGGGAACCTTTCTACACCAAGGCAAAATACACGCTGGATGTCAACCTGCTCGACAACTACGACAAGATACAGACCAGCGTGAAACTTCTGAAAGGCATCCTCGGGATAGACGAACCCACGACAACTGCTAAACAACCCTCAACATGAAGAAATGGCGCATTGAAGACTCGGAAGAGCTCTACAACATAAAGGGCTGGGGTGTCAACTACTTTGGCATCAACGAGAAGGGGCATGTATATGTCAGCCCCAAGAAGAACAGTGTACAGGTGGACCTCAAGGAACTGGTGGAACAGCTGGAAAGCAGACATGTGGCTGCTCCCATGCTGCTACGTTTCCCCGACATCCTGGACAACCGCATTGAGAAGACGAACGAGTGTTTCCGGAAGGCTGCCAAGGAGTATGAATACCAGGCAGAGCATTTCATCATCTTCCCTATCAAGGTGAACCAGATGAGACCCGTCGTGGAGGAAATCATCAGCCACGGCAAAAGGTACAACCTGGGGCTGGAGGCTGGTTCGAAACCGGAACTGCATGCGGTACTGGCCACCAACATGGACTCCGACAGCCTCATCATCTGCAATGGACACAAGGACCAGAACTTCATCGAACTGGCTCTGCTGGCACAGAAGATGGGGAAACGCGTCTTCCTCGTCATCGAGAAGATGCCTGAGCTTAAGATTATCGCTGATACGGCTGCCAAACTGGGGGTAAGGCCCAACCTGGGCATACGCATCAAGCTGGCCTCGAACGGTTCGGGCAAATGGAGCGAGAGCGGAGGAGATGCCTCTAAGTTCGGACTGAACAGTTCCGAACTGCTCACAGCATTGCAGCAGCTGGAGGAGATGGGCATGGGCGACTGCCTTAAACTCATACATTTCCACATCGGCAGCCAGATTACCAAGATACGGCGCATCAGCACGGCACTGAGAGAGGCTGCCCAGTTCTACGTCCAACTGCACCAGATGGGCTTCAACATCGAGTTTGTCGATTGCGGAGGCGGACTGGGAGTAGATTATGACGGTACGCGCTCCAGCAACTCGGAGAGTTCTGTCAACTACTCCATCCAGGAGTACGTCAACGACTGTGTCTATACCCTTGTGGAGGCTTCCAACGTGAACAACATCCCCCACCCCAACATCATCACGGAGGGAGGACGAAGCTTGGCTGCCCATCACTCCGTACTCATCCTTGACGTACTGGAGAGTGTGTCAGCACCCCAGATGCCCGAGGACTTCATGCCGGGGGCCGAAGACCACAAGCTGGTACACGACCTGACAGAGATATGGGACAAACTGTCCAGCCGCTCCATGCTGGAGGACTGGCACGATGCCGAAGACATACGCGAGGAGGCACTCGACCTCTTCCGACATGGCATCATCGACCTCAAGACCCGTGCACAGATAGAGTCTCTGTATTGGGCCATCAGCCATGAGGTGGCCGAACTGGCACATCACCAGAAGCATGTGCCTGATGAGCTCCGCAAACTGGACAAGCAGATGGCAGACAAGTATTTCTGCAATTTCTCGCTCTTCCAGTCCATGCCCGACTCATGGGGCATTGACCAGCTCTTCCCCATCATGCCCATCGAACGGCTCGACCAGGAACCGACACGCAGCGCACAGCTCCAGGACATCACCTGCGACTCTGACGGCAAGATTACGGCATACGTCAACGGAGGACAGCAGACAAGCTACATCCCCCTGCATCCCGTGCGCGCAGGCGAACATTATTATATAGGGGTCTTCCTGGTAGGGGCCTACCAGGAGATTCTGGGCAACATGCACAACCTCTTCGGTGATACGAATGCCGTACATATCTCCGTCAACTCGGAGGGTTACACCATCGACCAGTTGATCGATGGGGAAACGGTAGCCGATGTGCTGGAATACGTGCAGTACGACCCCAAGAAACTGGTTCGGAGACTGGAGATATGGGTCAGCAAAGCCATCAAGGACGGAAAGATCACGGAGGCAGAAGGCAAGGAGTTCATCAGCAACTACCGGGCCGGGCTGTACGGCTATACTTACCTTGAATAAGGTGGGTTCTATAAATTCCCACCGTCAAAAGGATTAATAATTGTGGGTTGACGTTTTGTCATCTTTAGGATTCTTTTCGGTTCAAATTATAAGTTAACTCGGTCACGTAGCTCGCTACGCTCCCTCTTCAACCGACGACAAGCCGAGAGCAATATCAAGCTTGCTTGAATATTGCCGAGGCGCGGAGGAGGAAGGCGAAAGCCAACTTACAATTTAACCTCGAAAATAATTCCAAAATCTGACAAAGCGAATTTATAGAACCCACCATAAAGAAACGATATGATAACAGTAATTAAAGTGGGAGGTGCCGTCGTCGAGAACGAGGCATCGCTGGACAGGCTGATAGCACAGTTTGCAGGACTGGAAGGAGAGAAGGTACTGGTACACGGAGGAGGGCGCTCGGCTACCCGGGTAGCGGCCAGCATGGGACTGGAAAGCCGGATGGTATGCGGCCGGCGTATCACGGACGATGGGATGCTTGATGTCGTGACCATGGTATATGGCGGACTTGTCAACAAGCACATCGTGGCCATGCTGCAGGCCAAGGGAGTCAATGCCCTGGGGCTGACGGGGGCTGACCTCAATGCCATACGCAGTCACCGGCGTCCTGTCAAGGAGATGACCCTGGAGGACGGCACACGCAGCATGGTGGACTTCGGATGGGTCGGAGATGTCGATGAGGTGAACGGGGAGGCACTCCTTCACCTCACTGAGACGGGCATGGTACCCGTGATGGCTCCGCTCACGCACGATGGCATGGGCCACCTGCTCAACACCAATGCCGACACCATAGCCAGCCAGACAGCCTGCGGCATAGCGGCAGCGGGGATGACAAGGGACACACGCCCAGAAGTGACCCTGACCTTCTGCTTTGAGAAACCGGGCGTACTGGCCCGTCCCGATGATGACGGTTCTGTCATACCTCTCATCACCCAGGACTCCTACGAGAAGTTGAAGGCAGACGGCATCGTGTCGGGAGGTATGATTCCCAAACTCGACAATGCCTTCGATGCCCTGAGAAGAGGCGTCAGCCGGGTCATCATCACCTCGGCCGATGACATCGAGGGCAAAGGGGGTACGACCATCGTATTATAGAACCTGCCTATAAGCAATGACGTGAGTCCGATGAATGTGGAAAATCGCAGAGCCACCGCACTTCCCATGCATCGGACTCACGTTAAGGTGGGTGTAAATACCAGCAACAAAAAGAGAATCCCCAAAGGGCAACAAAAAAGAGAATCCCTCGGGATTCTCTTTCTGCGCTTCAGGATGGGCTTGAACCAACGACCCCATGATTAACAGTCATGTGCTCTAACCAACTGAGCTACTGAAGCAGACAATTTCGATATTCACTCTTGGCGCGCTTGCCTTGCGGCGCTGCGCTTCAGGATGGGCTTGAACCAACGACCCCATGATTAACAGTCATGTGCTCTAACCAACTGAGCTACTGAAGCAGGTTGTTCCGTCTGTGTTACCAAAACGGCCTTTTTGCGCTTTTTTTGAGTTTTTCTCTCAATTGCGGTGCAAAATTAGTGGTTTTTTCGGAAATATGCAATATCTTTGCAAAAAAAATCGCAAAAAAGATGAAAATAATAGGAATTGGCAATGCTTTGGTCGATGTTTTGGCCTTTTTAGAAGACGAAAACACGCTAAAAAGGTTCCAACTGCAACGGGGCGGTATGGAACTGATTGATGAGACACGCCGAAAAGAAATTGCCGCACTGCTGGACACCTTGAACCCCAAGAAGACCACGGGAGGTTCTGCAGGCAATACCATCCTGGCATTGGCCTGCCTGGGTACATCCCCTGGTTTCATCGGACGCATAGGGAATGACGACATGGGACGTTTCTTCGCAGAGAACTGTAAGGCGAGGGGCATAGAGGCACGGTTGGACAAGGGGGAAGGTGCCACGGGCGTAGCACACACATTCATATCGACAGACGGAGAGCGTACCTTTGCCACCTACCTTGGAGAAGCCGCACGGATGGACAAGGGATTCCTCACGCCCGACCTCTTCCACGGCTATGACCTGCTGCACGTGGAGGGCTATCTGGTCACGGACCACGCGCTCATTGAACACGCCATGCGCATGGCCAAGTCATGCGGTATGAAGGTGAGCCTTGACCTGGCAAGCTACAACGTAGTGGCACAGGACCTGGCCTTCTTCCGCCACCTGGTACAGGACTATGTCGATATCGTCTTTGCCAACGAGGAGGAGAGCGAAGCCTTTACGCAAGGGAAGAAGCCCGAGGAAGCCCTGCAGGAGATAGCCGGAATGTGCGAGACAGCCATAGTGAAACTGGGCAAACGGGGGAGTATCGCCCAGAGAGACCAAGAGACAGCCCATACCACTGGTAGTACGGGGCCAGTCCTTGACACCACAGCCGCAGGAGACTTCTTTGCAGGCGGCTTCCTGTACGGCTACGGAACCGGGTGGTCCCTGCAGCAATGTCTGGAGGCCGGAGCCTTGCTGAGCAGCCAGGTTATCCAGGTCATAGGCACCCAGGTGCCACAGGACAAATGGGAAGAAATAAAACAAAAACTGGAAGAACAGAACAACTAGAATAACTAGAATAACTAGAACGACTAGAACGACTAGAACAACTAGAATACCTAGAACAACTAGAATACCTAGAAATAAATCACCAAACATGAAGAAAACCATACTACTCATGACCGCATGGCTGTCTGCCGTGCTGTGCTGCGCTCAGAAGTCAGAGAACCACCACAGCAGCCTCATGCGCAACCTGGAGACATTCACGGAGATATACCGTCAGCTGGACCTCCTCTACATGGACTCACTCAACACCGACACGGTGATGACCTGGGGCATCAATGCCATGCTCCGTCAGGTCGATCCCTACACGGTGTATTACCCCGAGGACGATGACGAACTCATGGCCATGGCGCAGGGCAAGTACGCCGGCATAGGTTCCATCATCCGCTTCCACAAGAAAGAGGACCGCGTGGTCATCAGCGAACCATACAAGGGAAGTCCCAGTGACCTGGCGGGGCTCAAGGCGGGCGATATCATCCTGAGCATCGATGACAAGGATGTCAAGGGAATGAAAAACGCTGCCGTGAGCCAGATGCTGCGCGGAGAGGCGGGCACCACCTTCAAACTTCAGATTCAGCGGCCGGGGGAAAAAAAACCACGCTCCCTGACCATCACACGGCAGACCATCTCCATACCGCACGTACCTTATTATGGCATGGTGGAAAAAGGCATAGGTTACCTGTACCTGACGGGCTTCACGGAGGGGGATGCCCAGCAGGTACGCTCAGCACTGATGGAGATGAAAGAAGAAGGGGCACAGTCCCTCATCCTGGACCTGAGGGATAACGGAGGAGGCTCCATGGAGGAGTCCATCGACATTGCCAATCTCTTCCTGCCCAAGGGTACCCAGATTGTCTATACACGGGGAAAGACCCATGCCTCAAACCGTGAATACTACACCCGCATGGAACCCGTCGATACGGTGATGCCCGTCGTGGTCCTGGTAGATGGAGGCACTGCCTCTGCCGCAGAAATCCTGAGCGGTTCGCTACAAGACATGGACAGGGCGGTCGTAGTGGGCAGCCGTACCTACGGCAAGGGCATCGTACAGTCCATACGCCCCCTGCCTTACGGTGGCAACCTGAAGATTACCACCAGCCGCTACTACATACCCAGCGGCAGGTGCATCCAGGCGTACGACTACCGCCACCTGAACCCTGACGGCTCAGCCAAGTCCCTGCCCGACAGCCTCACGCACCTGTTCCACACCCGTGGGGGACGCGAGGTGCGCGATGGAGGAGGCATCCAGCCTGACATCGTGATTACGCCCGACACACTGCCCACCATTGTCTATGACCTGGCCGACAGCGACGCGCTCTTCGACTTCTGCACACAATATGTACAGCGACACGACACGATAGCGGCTCCCGGCACATTCCGACTCACGGACGAGGAATACGAGGAGTTCATTGATTTCGTCAGCCAACAGGGGTTCACCTACAACAGAAGAAGTGACGAGGTGCTGAAACTGCTGCGGGAAATCGCCACCCGTGAAGGGTACATGGAAGGAGCCAGGGCAGAATTCGAGGCCCTGCAGGCCAAACTCACCGGCAACCTGCGCAACGACATGCTCCACTCCCGGAAAGAGATAGAAGCCTACGTGGCCGACAACATCGTGCGGCGCTACTACTACGAGTGGGGAGGATGCCGCCAGCAACTGTGTGGCGACAAGACCATGAAGAGGGCACTGGAGGTGCTGGGCCATCCGCAGGAATACCACAGAATACTGGGAAATCATTATTAGGGGGGCATTTATA
>CALZGT010000067.1 GCA_945787235.1 uncultured Prevotellaceae bacterium | reverse complement strand
GATGTTCTTCAGGTTGTTCAGTTCGCTGAAGATGCTGAGCTGGGAGAACTTGGTGATGCCCGTGAGGAAGACGAACTTCAGGTATGGGTCGCTGTCTTTCAGCGGCGAATAGAAATTGCGCATGACATTGCGGAGCACGGGAAGCATCGTTTCCTCATGCACCACATCAAGCAGCGGAGCATCATATTCGTCAATAAGGACTACCACCTGCTTGCCTGTCTGCTCATAGACATCCATGATGAGATTCTTCAAGCGCACATTGGGGTCGATGATATCTGAGGACAAGCCAAAACGTTTCTCATTCTCCTTCAGCAGATTCAGAAGATACCTTTCCAGCTGGTCCTTTTCCATGTGCTTGCCCGAAGCCATGCTGAATCTCAGCACGGGGTATTCCGTCCACTCCTTCTCCACCTTGTCTATGTAGAGTCCTTTGAACAAATCCCTACGACCCTCAAAATAAGCCTGTAGGGTGGAGACGAGCAGGGACTTACCGAACCGCCTCGGGCGGCTCAGGAAGATGTAGTTGCTGACCTTCATCATCTTCCAGATGTACTCCGTCTTGTCGATGTACAGGCAATCCTGCTCCACCAACTTTGAATATGTCTGTATGCCTACTGGCAGTCGTTTGAGTGTCATGTGCTCCATATCGCTTGCATTATTTAAGTTCCTTAACAGGGCCTTCATGCTCTATTCGCGTGCAAATATACGATTATTCCGTGAAAGAACCAAGGATTTTTTCTTTTATCAATGTACGATTGACGATTTTGCCATCACTTAAGTGGGACGGAAAGGGGCATCGGGGGCATTGTGACAGGACACTCACCTGTCACCTGTCCCGCGGTAAAATCATAGGAAGTTATTTTTTGAACATTACTAAATCCAGCAGCAGAAGGTTTCTGCGTTTTCCTGCCCTTGTGAACTCCCTGACAATCTCATATCCTAGGTGTTTGAGGGAGGTATTGCTGGCCTTGTTGTCGGGATGTGCAGTGGCCAGCATATAGCGTACCCCCTGTCGTATGGCTTCCTGCCGTACCAGCCTGTTGAGGTGAAGCATCAGGTTGCGCCCCCGGTATTCGGGCAGCACCATACACTCTCCAATCTCTATACAGGGATGCCTGAGCACATCCTCCATCCCGGGGCAGTCGTGATAGGCCCTTACATCGTGCAGGAGGCTGCTTGTGGCAATAAGTGTCTCTCCCCGGAAGATGCCATAGACCACATCCTCGTTTACGTCCGTAAAGGTGTCATCGTACTCCTCCTCCGTCATCGGAATCAGCATCTCCTTGTCGGGAAGTCCCTCGTATATCATCTGGCTCATGGCCTTATGGGTGGCGCGGTCGGCAGGGGTCAGGCAGCGTAGGGTAAGTCCCTCTTCCAGCCAGTCGGGGTGGGCTTCGATGTGTGTGTCCTCTTTCATCTTCTTGTGCGGTGGTCGTTTCTCATTCCTTTCTCTTGTACTCTCCCTTCCGCTTGGGGTTCATCGGGAACCACCCCTTCTCCACGCGTTGCTTCTGCTCAAAGATTTCGAGTATGCTCCACAGGCACGAGCAGCCTACCACGCCCAGCACGGGGCTCAGCATGCTGTCCTCTACCAGCAGGCTGGCCACGATGAAGGCGATGCCTGCCAGTGCAAAGACCCACCAGCAACGTGTGCCGAAATAGTACTCCCCCTTGATGACGATGGGGTGGAAGAGGCCAATGACCAGAAAGGTGATGACGGCGATAATCAGACCGGAATAGTTCATGAGTGTAAGTTGTTGTCTGCCAGGGCATAGACCAAACGTGTAAATGCCCTTCGGCAGGGGTACAAAAAAAGAGGGCTCTTTTGAGGAGTCCTCGTTTTACTTTCTGTTCTCGGAGCAGATTAAGCCTCGGGAGCTACAGTGCTGTCGTTAGCGAGGGTGTCGTTAGCGAGGGTGTCGTTAGCGGTGGTGTCCTCTACAACCTCAGTGCACAGGCTGTCGCAAGCGCTGTCACCGCAGCAAGTAGAATCCTGAGCCTTGTTACCCTCAGAGCAAGAAGACATGCTAACAGCGAAAGAAGTAGCGATAGCTGCTACGAAAACAAATGCAATCTTTTTCATTTTTTTTGCTTTTTAAATTTGTAAAACGATAGTAATTTCTTAAACCGCTGCAAAGTTACGCACTTTTTCCACATGTTGTATCACTTGATGCCCTTTTTTTTCTCGTAAAGGCTAAAAAACCGTTAAAAATTGATTAATATCAAGGTAGAATGCACCCAAAACAGGGAATAATGCCGTTTATTTGGCATTTCGCTCGCTTATTCGTACCTCTGACTTTCAGTCTTAGGTACTCTCGCTCGGAAAATGCAAAATCTATTTTGATTTTCGCTCGCTTATTCGTACCTTTGTACCCGAAAAAGATAATAGATGTATATATGGAAGAGGAAAGAGTATGGAAGGCGGCATATTTCACGCTGGGATGCAAACTGAACTTCGCCGAAACCTCCACCCTGGGACAACAACTCAGGGAGGCTGGGGTGCGCACGGCACAGAAGGGAGAGGTTGCTGATGTGTGCATCGTCAACACATGCAGCGTCACGGAAGTGGCCGACCAGAAATGCCGGCAGGCCATACACCGCCTGGTGCGCAACCATCCCGGGGCACTGGTGGTGGTCACGGGTTGCTATGCACAACTCAAACCGGTTCAGGTGGCAGGCATAGAGGGAGTGGATATGGTGCTGGGTGCTGAGGAGAAAGGACAGGTGGTGACACGTGTGCTGGACAGGCTCCGGCAACGACAGGCGGAGCAGCAGGCGGCATGTCATGGGACTGCATGCTACGAGACGTCTCCCACGTCACAGATACGTTCCTTCATGCCTTCATGCTCCTGTGGCAACCGTACGCGCTACTTCCTCAAGGTACAGGATGGATGTGATTACTACTGTACCTACTGCACCATACCCATAGCGCGGGGAAGGAGCCGCAACGGAAGCATTGCCATGCTGGTGGAACAGGCCAGGGAGGTGGCTGCGCGGGGAGGACATGAAATCGTCATCACGGGAGTCAACATCGGGGACTTCGGAAAGACAACGGGAGAGTCCTTCCTGGATCTGATACGCGAACTGGACCATGTGGAGGGCATTGAGCGGTATCGCATCAGCAGCATAGAACCCAATCTGCTGACGGATGAGATCATTGCCTTCTGCGCACAGAGCCGTGCCTTCATGCCGCATTTCCACATCCCCCTGCAGAGCGGAAGTGACGAGGTGCTGCGACTCATGCACCGAAGGTACGACACGGCACTCTTCCGTCACAAGATAGAGCGCATCAAGGAACTGATGCCTGATGCCTTCATTGGAGTGGATGTGATTGTCGGTACCCGAGGAGAGACGGAGGAACTCTTCGACGAGACCCTCCACTTCCTGCGCTCGCTGCCTGTCACGCAGTTGCATGTGTTCAGTTACAGCGAACGGCCGGGCACCATGGCCTTGAAGATTCCGCATGTGGTGACGGCAGAGGAGAAGCACAGGAGGAGCAATCTCCTGCTTCAGATTTCGGAGGAGAAGCTCCATACCTATTATAATATATATAGGGACAGCAAGGCCATAAGGCCCGTGCTCTTGGAGCACAGTCGTACCAAGGGGGTGATGCATGGATATACGGACAACTACATCCGTGTGGAACTCCGTGTGTCGCCCGACCTCATGGATTCTCTGGACAATACCACCGTCATGTTGCAGCTTGGGGATTGGAATGCCAAGGGTGATGCGCTGATGGGGGAGTTGATCCGCTGATATGGTGGATGGGGCGGCAGATCTCCGATAACTAAAGTAGAAATAGCACTCTAAGATGAAAAAAATAGCTGTAGTAATACTCAACTGGAATGGGGTGGCCATGATGAAGCGTTTTCTGCGTGGCGTAGTGGATTCTTCTCCCGAGGCCGAGGTCATTGTGGCTGACAACGCCAGCACCGATGATTCGGTGAACTGGCTGAAGAGCGAGATGCCCGAGGTGCGTCGTGTGTTGCTGGACCGCAACTACGGTTTTGCCGAGGGCTACAACCAGGCACTCAGGCAGGTGGAGGCCGAGTACTACCTGCTGCTCAACAGTGACGTAGAGGTGACGCCGGGATGGTTGCAGCCCATGCTCCGGTACATGGAGGCTCATGGCGAGGTGGCTGCCTGTCAGCCCAAACTGCGATGTCAGTGGGACAAGCGCATGCTGGAGTATGCCGGAGCCTGCGGAGGCTACATGGATTGGCTGGGCTATCCCTATTGCAGGGGACGTGTGCAGGCACATGTGGAGGAGGACAAGGGACAGTACGACACCATAGCCCCCGTGTTGTGGGCCAGTGGAGCCGCACTCCTGATTCGCGCCAAGGACTATTGGGAGGCAGGAGGGCTGGACGGCCGTTTCTTTGCCCACCAGGAGGAGATTGACCTTTGCTGGAGACTGAGGGCTCGTGGAAGGGGTATCGTGTGCGTGCCTCAGAGTGTGGTATATCACGTGGGGGGAGGTACCTTACCCAAGGAGAATCCCAGGAAGACATACCTCAACTTCCGCAACAACCTGCTCTTGCTCTACAAGAACCTGAACGACAGGGAACTGCATCGGGTGATGTGGCGGCGTTGCTGCCTCGATGCCCTTGCCAGCCTTTTCTTCCTCATGAAGGGGGAGTGGGGTTCTTGCAAGGCCGTATGGAAGGCCAGAAGGGATTTCCGTCGCATGAAGCCTGACTTCCGCAAGGACAGGGAGGAGAATCTGCGTCTCACCTGCGTGGACCCCATTCCCGAGATACGTCGCAAGTGCATATTGTGGAACCGTAATTTTGAAAAATAAAAATATCGCTATGACATTCAAGGAACTTTGTGAGGCACGCTACAGTTGCCGTGCCTATCAGGACAAGCCCATCGAGGCCGAGAAAATCGAGTACATCAAGGAGTGTGTGCGTCTGGCACCCTCAGCCGTGAACCGCCAGCCCTGGCGTTTCCTTTTCATCACCGACCCTGAGCAGCTTGCCGCGGTGAAGGCGTGCTACAAGCGTGACTGGATACAGCAGGCACCTGTCATCGTGATATGCCTGAAGAACGAGTCAGAGTGCTGGACGCGCCGCTATGACGGGCATTCACATGCCGACATTGACATTGCCATTGCCACCGAACATCTCTGTCTGGCCGCTACCGAGCAGGGCTTGGGCAATTGCTGGGTGTGCAACTTCGACATCGAGATGCTGCGCAGCAGTTTCCCCATTCCTGAGGGCTATGACCCGGCCGTGCTCATCCCCCTGGGCTATGCTGCCGATGAGATGCCTGCCAAGGTGAGGAAGGACATGAACGAAATATGGTTTTGACACGTCTTGTGCCGAGTATGCCTGAAGGCAATGCTTTTCATGATTCTGAAAAAGTAATAGACATGGAACATACTTCAACACTGACCGTTTCGCTGGAATATACAGCCGAGATGATGGGTTCGGGCGACATGCCCGTGCTGGCTACCCCTGCCCTGGTGGCTCTGATGGAGAATGCCGCCATGATGGCCTGCCGCCCTCTCTGCGGGGAGGGGCAGACCACGGTGGGTGGCAGCATTCAGGTGCAGCACCTCAAACCCTCGCCGTTGGGAGCATCGGTGGAGGCTACGGCCCGCGTGACACTGCATGAGGGGCGCAAGGTGGAGTTCACCATCGAGGCCCGTCAGGGAGAGGTGGTCATAGGCACAGCTTCCCACACACGTTTCATCGTGGATAGGGAGCGTTTCCTCTCCAAACTGCGTGAAGGATAGGGGAACGTCCCCCATCCTCATCTGTTGATAAGGAAGATGGCAGGTACCTTGCTCAGGTCGGGCAGTACCTGCTTTTTCCATTTCTCCACCGTGAGCGTCTTGATCCACTCCTCGCTGGTAGTGATGCCGGCCGCTATGCACAGGCGTGTCTGGGCGCGGAGGGCACCGAGCAGTGACTGGAACATCTTCTGGTTGCGGTAGGGGGTCTCGATGAAGAGCTGTGTCTGTCCTTCGTTCCAGGCACGCTGCTCCAGTGCCTTGATTCGCTTGGCACGTTCAGCCGGTTCCACGGGAAGGTAACCATTGAAGGCAAAGGACTGGCCTCCCAATCCGCTGCTCATCACAGCCAGAATCATACTGGAAGGCCCTACCAGGGGGATGACCCTCAGTCCTTCCCGTTGGGCTATGGCCACCACGTCAGCACCGGGATCTGCCACGGCAGGACATCCCGCTTCGCTTATCACGCCTATGGACTCTCCGTGCCGGAGCGGTTCGAGATACTGGCTGAAACGTTGCGTATCGGCATGCTTCCCCATCTCCATGAAGGTAGAGTCATCGATGGGAAACTCACGGTCCACCTTACGGAGGAAGCGGCGGGCACTGCGTATATCTTCCACGATGAAGTGGCGCAGTTGCATGATGATGTCATGATTGTAGGCAGGCAGTACCTGTTCTATGTCGGTATTTCCCAGTGTCACGGGGATGAGATAAAGTGCATTGTCCATTTGTAGTCTTGTTTTGCTTTCTTTGGTTTTCTTTGTTTCCTTTCCTTTGTAATCTTTCCCTTGTAATCTTCTCCTTGCGTTCAAAAATAACTTCCTGCCGAAGTTATTTTTTGAACATTACTTAGTATTCCTCCTGCTGTTCGATGTACTTTTTGAGTCTTCTGTAGAAAGGGTGCCGGCAGAGGGTGGTGCTGTCTCCGATGATGAGGAGTTTCATGCGGGCGCGGGTGATGGCCACGTTCATGCGGCGCAGGTCGCGAAGGAATCCCACCTGTCCCTCCTCGTTGCTGCGCACCATGGAGATGACGATGACATCGCGTTCCTGCCCCTGGAATCCATCCACCGTGTTCACGCTGATGAGCGAGCGGAGCGGCTTGAAGAACTTGTCGCGCTTGATGAGCTGGCGCAGCAGGTGCACCTGTCCTCGGTACGGACTGATGACACCCACATCTATACGTTCATGGAGTATGCGGTCGCGGCCAATCTTCTCGAAGTACTGCCTGAGGATGCGCACCGTGAGTTCTGCCTCGCGTGGGTTCACCCTGCTGAGGCCGTTCTGCTGTTCGCCGAAGTCCTCCTGGTGGCCAGGGAAGGGTTCCTCCGTCACGGAAGTCAGTGTGGAGGTCTGAGTAGAGGATGTGCCCGTTTCCTCCTCGCTGGTGTCTATCCATTCCATGGCAGTGTCCCAGTCCAGGATGCCCCGGTAGCGCACGGAGGGGTCGCTCTGCAGCTGTCCCTCGTAGAACTCCTGGTTGGGAAACTGCATGATGGCATCACACATTCTATACTGTACGCGCAGGAGCGACACGCAGCGAGGCTGGTGCTCCACGAGGTGCTGCATGAGCGTCTTGTCCAGCCCCCCAGCCAGCGACTCAGGGCATTTCAGGGTGGGGGGCAACTGGCGGTGGTCACCCGCCAGGATGAAGCGGTCGGCCTTGGGGATGGCTATCCAGCATGCTGCTTCGAGTGCCTGCGCTGCCTCGTCGATGAAAAGCGTGCCGAAGCGGCGGCCTGACAGCAGGCGGTGGGCACTCCCCGTCAGGGTGCAGGCTATGACGCGAGCCTCGCCGAAGAGTTCCTCCTGGATGCCCAGTTCCAGTTCCGTGGCTCGTTCACGTAACCGGGCTATCTTCTGCTGGAAGTTCTCGCGGTTTCCCTTGTGACGGGCCGCATAGAGGTCACGTATGGCCTTGCGTATGGCCCACAGGTCATGGTATCTGGGGTGAGCCTCAAACCGTCTCTCGAAGGTCTGTCCCAGCATACGGTCGGTGACGCGTGTGGGATTGCCGATGCGCAGCACGTTGACTCCACGGTCACAGAGTTTCTCCGCTATCCAATCCACGGCCATGTTGCTCTGGGCACACACCAGAACCTGCGTTTCGCGGTGCAGCGTCTCGTAGATGGCCTCCACCAGCGTGGTGGTCTTGCCTGTGCCCGGAGGACCATGCACCACGGCCACGTCCTTGGCCCACAGTACCTCGTTGACAGCTTGTTCCTGGGAGGCGTTGAGCCAGGGGAAACGCTGTGGCAGGAAGGTGAAGCGGTGGGTGGGGGCCGAGGTGTGGCAGATGTCGCGCAGTTCGGCCAGACGGTTGCCCTTGGCCTCCATGACACGATCCAGGGCCTCGTACATCAGGCGGTAGGTCGTCTCGTCGAGGGTGAGCTGAATGCCCAGCCGGTCGGCTCTCTCCAACTGCAGGAGCGCGTCGGAGGAGGGTAGCACCACGACCATCCTGTCCTCTTCCACATAACTCACCTGCGCTGCAAACTTCATGTAGTGCAGCAGTCCTGAAGCCTCTTCCGAGAAAAAGACGACGGGTTTGCCCGGTTCGAAGTTGTGCTCCTCGTCGAGATACTCCTTGCGGCTCACCTCCACCACAAGCTGGTCGAGCGAGTTGTGGTAGCTGCGTCCCGTCTGTAGGGGAAACCAGCATATTCCCCGCCTTACCTTCCTCACGATGCTCGTAGCCTCCATCTGTCGCTGGAACTCCTCCTTTTCGTGCTCAAATTCATGCTGCAGGAGCCTTCTTTGTTCTGCCAATGCCTGTATCATGGTGCAAAGGTACGAAATAATTTGCATTTTACAATTATAATCACTACTTTTGCCGAAACAAAAAAGAATAAATCCATGGCAAGACTGGCTGATTACATAGTGCGTATCGAGATTGATGCCCTGTGGAACGGACACAGGCACATCGTGTGGAACCTCCGTCCGGGCATCAACATCCTGAGCGGTGTGAACGGGGTAGGCAAGAGTACCATCCTCCACAGGGTGGTGAACCGCTTGCTGGAAATCAGCAAGGCGGAGCGTGAGACGGGCGGTGTGCAGCTGACCTTCGGACCTGACGGTGGGGACAGCGTGCGCTTTGATGTCATACGCAGTTTCGACCGCCCTGTCGTGCGCAGCGAGGTCATGGACAAGATTGTGGAGATGAAGATTGCCACCGAACTCGACGTGCAACTCTACCTCCTGCAGAGGCGCTATCTTGACTACCAAGTCAACCAGAGCAAGCGCATCGTGGCCCTCTTCACGCAGGGAGATCCCGATGCACAGCGCAAGGCGCAGGAGATAGCGGGCGAGAAGCAGCAGTTCCAGGACATCCTCGACAGTCTCTTTGCCGAGACGGGCAAGCGCATCGACCGTGACAGCAACGAGATTTTCTTCTTCCAGCGGGAGGAAAGGCTCTCGCCCGACATGCTCTCCAGCGGTGAGAAGCAGATGCTGCTCATCCTGCTCACGGCTCTCGTGGAGGACAAGTTGCCTTACGTCCTCTTCATGGACGAACCCGAGATAAGCCTGCACATCGACTGGCAGCAGAAGCTCATCGGACTGGTACAGCGTCTCAACCCGAACGCGCAGGTCATCCTCACTACCCACTCACCGGCCGTGGTGATGGACGGGTGGGCCGACTGCGTCACGGATGTAGAGGACATCATCGTGGAGGATTGACCTTCTTTTCGGAGGTTAGTAATGTTTACCTTAAATCACCTCATTGTGGCAAAGCGACTCACCGACAACCTGAACTCCCAGTACATCGAGGCAGCCAACCGGCTCAAGCCCCGGAACAAGGCACGCAGGGTGGTAGCCTACGTGGAGAGTTATGATGACGTACTTTTCTGGCGTTCCGTCCTGGAGGAGTTCGAGACTCCCGACCTCCGCTTTGAGGTCATGCTGCCCTCGCGCACCACGTTGGGCAAGGGCAAGAAACTGGCCATGTCACATGTCACGGACCAGAAGGAAGAGGCGGGCCCCTGGCTCATCGCCTGTGTGGATGCCGACTATGACTACCTCATGCAGGGGCGCACGGAGACTTCCTCCAAACTGTTGCACAACCCCTACGTCTTCCACACCTACGTCTATGCCATCGAGAACTACCAGTGCTATGCTCCCGGTTTGCATGCGGCCTGCGTCATGGCCACCCTCAACGACCGTGAGGTGCTGGACCTGGAGGAGTTCATGCGTCAGTACAGCGTCATCATCTGGCCCCTGCTGGTGTGGAGCGTCTGGCTCTATCGCCACGAGCAGTACAAGCGTTTCAGCATCATGGACATGGCTGGCGAGATCAGTTTCCATGATGTCAGCGTCTATCACCCTGAACAGACGCTGGCCTCTGTGCGCAAGCATACCAATCGGGCTGTGGCATGGCTCCAGCGCAACTTCCCCGAGGCGCGTAAGGGTTACGAGCCTCTGCGGCAGGAGATGCTCGCCCTGGGACTCACGCCCGAAACGGCCTACATGTACATCCAGGGGCACACACTCTTCGATGGTGTCGTGCTTCCCTTGCTGAACCCCGTATGTACCCTGTTGCGGCGTGAGCGTGAGAATGAAATCAAGCGTCTGGCCTGCCACGAGCAGCAGCGGCAGAACGAACTATCCTGTTATCAGCATAGTGTCTCGCCCATCGACATGATGCTGAAGAAGGGTACTCGTTTCCGTGAGTCTGCGCCCTTCCAGCGACTCCGTGAGGACCTGAGGCGGTATGTGGAGAAGCTCAGTCAACCCTGAGGATGCCGTCCTCATTCGGTGGTTCACCAGCTGTTCTGTTGTGGCCTCCCCGGCATCATGGATAGTGCCTTTTTGTGGCACAAAGTAATCCAGAAACTCTATTTTACGATTTTTTTTGCTGCTAATTTTACAAAAATGCCCAAGAAAGTTTTGTGTATTCGGAAAAAGTCGTTAACTTTGGATGATTTAAGGTGGGTTCTATAAATTCCCACCGTCAAAAGGGTTAATAATTGTGGGTTGACGTTTTGTCATTTTTTGGATTCTTTTCGGCTCAAATTGTAAGTTGACTCGGTCACGTAGCTCGCTACGCTCCCTCTTCAACTTAGAATTTGACCTCGAAAATAATTCCAAAATCTGACAAAGCGAATTAATAGAACTCACCTTAATTTAAAAATGTTCAATATGCAATTTCGTAAAATTACATCCTGTTTGCCATCCTGGAACCAGTCCAGGATAAGTTTCTTTTCAATGGCTCTTTGTTCCACCTTCTTTGTTTCGTGCCATCAAGAAAACCTGACCATCAAGCCTTCCGACCAGAAGGTCCGGGTGAACGTCTCGCTCGCGGACTTCGTCATAAGTACGGAGGATGACGCGACCCGTGCCTCTGACAAGAATGCCACGGAGGCCAAAATCAACCGTATTGCCTTTTCTGTCTTTGATAAGAATAAAAAAGTCGTGTACAGTGAAAAGAGTGTTGAGACAGATTCGGCGTTCGGCACGTTCAGTTTCTTGGTTATCCCCGGTGATTATACCTTTGTGACCGTAGCCCACAAGGCCAGTGGGAAAGATGATGCGGCGGCTGACATCCAGTCTCTCTCCGCTGCTACCATCACGACATCCAAACTGCTCAATACCTATTCCTGCACCCAGCAGATCAATGTAGTTCCTCACCGCACCCAAAGCTTCAGCGTGGAGTGTGGCAAGCGCAGAACCTCCACCTTCT
>CALZGT010000066.1 GCA_945787235.1 uncultured Prevotellaceae bacterium | reverse complement strand
GTGGGAAGCTTATGCTCTTCGATGAGAGGTTGTATGGTCTCGTTCTTGGGTACGAAGATGGTATAGTGATAGTTGTTGAACGAACGGATGGCACGGTCCATGGTGGCATGCCCTGACCCGTCGTCAGTACCCACTACGTCCAGACCCTCCACCAGGGCAGCGTAAGTGCCGAACTTGTCAGCATTCTCCTCTGCGGTGAGAGCGCCAAGGGGACTCACGAAGGTACTCATGAGGGGTTCGTCGTTGACGAGGTAGCTCACACCGTTACCCTGCTTTGACTTGTCAAAGACCTCGGTCACGGGGACGAAGTAACCACGCTCGTACTGGAAGCTTCCGGCAACGCCCTTCACCTTGTCACCATCCCAATCTACGATGATGGGACTTCCGTTCATCGACATGTAGAACTTCTGCTGCGGATTGAAGAGACCTACGGACAGCGAACTGTTGATGATGTCCTTGAAATGATTGAAAGCATCACCCTTGGAGGCACCTTCGGAATTCTCGTTGCTGATGGTCACGTTCTCAGCCACGTCCTCTGAGATGGTACCGCGACCGCTGGCATCGAGCTCGTTCCAATCCACGAGGTAAGGCTTGGCAGCAATCTTACCCTCGGGGTTGACCTCAAACTTATAGGCCACGGCCGTAGAAGTTCCGTCACTGGCGGTACGCTTGTAGGACACGGGGTCGTAGTAAGTCTGCAGCGCATTGTTGGTAGGAATGATGAAACTGTACTTGGCGCCCATATTATTAAGGTACGCGTAGAAACCTTCACCACCCTGCACCTTGCTATCGTTGTTGATCACGGTATAGGTCATGCGAAGATCCTCGGTACCACGGATGATACAGGGATAATAGACGCTGACATATTCAGGAGCCACATAGACCTTGTCGGACTGATATACGACACCGTTGCAGGCCCAGTGGACACGGCTGATGTCCTCCTCCTTGACACCCATGGGTTCAGAGGCAGCGTTGTTGATGCCACCGAAGAGTGAAGGAATGGCCGACTTCAAGGTAGAGTTCTTGAGCATGGTGTTGACCAGCAGGGGCTTGATAACGTTGTCAGGGGCATTGTCCCAAGCGGTCGGACCAGGGCCGGCATTCTTGTAACGGGCATTGAGGTCGGCACCGTCGGCTTCCAGGTAGGCCAACATGGCCTCGTCGGTGGGAACTACCATGACGGCAGCATCGGTCTGGAAGGTAACGGCGGCATTGCTGGTTTCATAGACCCAGCGGTTCCATCCCGGATCGTAGGGAAGCAGTTCGGTCACCTTGTCGCCGCCATCCTCCTGGTCGCGGCTGTCGAACGTGCGCTTGCCGTGCTCATTGAAGTAACGCTTCACATAGACCTTGGCACCGTCCGTGCCGTACTGGCGGTCGTACTCCTTGCTCAGCGTCTCGTCATAGTGGGGGTAGCTGAAACGGTCGAGCAGTCGCTTGTAGATGCTGAACTGCGGATTGTTGGCAATGACGTTGGCCATGTTGTCCAATGGCACGGGCACACCGCCCACCTGATGGATGTAACCATTCTGGCAGGTGATGTCGGCTTCCGTCACAGGCTGACCGTTGATGAAGGCACCTTCGTTGGTCTTGATGTCACCATTGGTCATGAATTCCACGTCGTGTGAGGTAATGCGGTTGTAAAGCATGAACTTGGGCATGAAATGAATCATGGGAGCCACACCGTCATCCTGCATCACGAGGGCGGAATCCTGGTCGCGCAGACGACTCCAGTAATCCACCTGTGCACCCGTGTTGGCATCCAAGCGGACGGGGTTCACCTCAGGATAGTCCTTCTTCCAGACTACAGGCACGGAGTCCATCAGACTCACGCTGCTGGCGCGGCGCAGACAGGCACCCTCCTCAGGGTCAGACTCGCTGCTGGTGGCAGGGAGGTTACCCAGCAGTTCCACCAGGTAAGCACTCTTGATCATGTTGGCCTTGAAGATGAGACGCTTCTGAGCCTCGGTCATATCCTCGATGCTCTTCACGCCCCACGGGTTGTTGGCATAGAATTCCTTCCATGCCTCATCATTGGCCGCAAACAACGTTCTGCTTCCCGTCTTTCTCAGCACGGTAGCATAATCCTCACTCTGGGCATTGATCAGCTTCAATGTCTCTGTGAAATTGCCACGGCGTTCGAGTTCTTGGTAAATGCTCTCACCCAACCATGAAGGCTGTCCCGTCAACAGGTCGTCTGTACAACCGGACATGATACCTCCCAGCAGGAATGCTGCACTTACGGAACCCGCAGTACGCGCAATTCGCAGTTTCAGATTTCTGTGTTTCATGTTAGTTAATCAGTTTATATTTGTTTATTTGTTTTGAACTTCAAGTAATTGTATTTCATCTTCTTAGACGCACTTCGCTTTCTCATCATGTACACATGTGCGAGAACATGCGCGTATCATGAAATTGAATTTGAAGACAAAATTAGCAAAAATTTAACAAATACACGAAGGATTTAACATATTTTTTTGCAAATATGCTAAAGAACATAAAAATAAAGCTTCAATACAATTAAACCTTTCTCGAAGCCGATTTGTAGGATGTAAGAAACTGCGGATGAATCAGCGCTTTATATGCAGCAGAAACCAGCGGTGCACATAAAGCAGGTAAGAAGCCATGGCAAGAAATGAAATAACAAGACAAGATACATAAAGGGCAGTCAGCGGAAACTGCACCATGCAGGCCAGGGCAAAACCAAGACAGAAGGCACATTCGAAGGTGAGCTTGTAGGTACCCTGGGCACTACCCCTTTCGGTATGATTGGAAACTATCGTAAAGAATTTCAAGAATTTGCCACTTATGCTGGCCAATCCGTATCCGCTCAAGGCGGCAGACATCATAAAAAATTCACTTCCTTCAAAAATAAGAAGGAGGAAAGAGGCGATGAGACAAAGAAAACCCGTGACAACCTCGGCGCGTATGTCTGCCCGATAGAAGACAGCAAAGTGAAGGACGAGGGAGAGGATGAATCCCACGAGAAGATAGAGGAAATAGAGACGCTCGGCATTGAGGGCCACCTGCACGCCCACGCAGAATGCCACGGCAAAAAGCACCCCCACGAGGGGAAGACAACGGGGAAGCCAGAAGCGGTCGAGGGAGAAGACATCATTGCGGATGGGGGTACGGAAAGGCACCTTCAGACGAATCAGGAAATAGAGGGCAAGGACAACGCCCAGGAAGGGAAGCCAATGCACATAGCCTGCCACATCGGATGAGAAGAACAGCAGGGAGGAGAAGAGAAAGACACCCAGCAGAGGTCCGACGGCCAGGGCAAAGCGGCATACCCAGAAATAGATATAGGAAGCAAAGTCCCTGCGCTCGCTGATGGTGATATCCACCATGATGGTGTTGCCCAGGGCGATGTGGAACATGCAGAAAGCCACTCCTTGCAGGAAGCGGATGAGGAGCACCCCATGGAAGGGAAGTCCCATAGGTACGAGGACGCAGCTGGCGGCCAGGGCCACCACGAGCCAGAAGCATACGGACTTGCGCCTGTAGGCATCGAGCAGGTAACTGCACACGCAGCCGGGCACGGTAAGTCCCAGACAGAAGAGCAGCAGCGAAAGCCCCACCTGCGAGGAGGTGAGCGAGAGTTCCTGTTCCACCACGGCGGGCCACAGGGGAAGGGACATGTAGATGAGGGAACTCACCAGGAAATTGATGAGCATCACACGCCAGAAGTTGAGGGAACGCAGGGAACTATGCACTTGGGGAAGGGGCTTACGGGAGGGGTTCAATAACACTCATTCGCATTGGGGAAGTCACCACTCTTCACGTCGGCCACATACTGTCCCACGGCATCGGTGATGGTCTCTGCCAGGTTGGCATAGTGGCGGAGGAACTTGGGCTTGAAGCCATCGTTGAGTCCCAGCATGTCCTGCCCTACCAGTACCTGGCCATCCGCGGGACCGGCTCCGATGCCGATGACGGGGATGGAGAGGCTTTCGCTGACCTGCCTGCACAGGGAGGCAGGAATCTTCTCCAGCACCAGGGCGAAGCAGCCGGCTTCCTCCAGGAGGTGGGCATCACGTACCAGTTTGGCAGCCTCTGCCTCTTCACGTGCGCGCACGGC
This sequence comes from uncultured Prevotellaceae bacterium, assembly GCA_945787235.1. Classification (GTDB taxonomy): domain Bacteria; phylum Bacteroidota; class Bacteroidia; order Bacteroidales; family Bacteroidaceae; genus Physcousia. Next base: position 7,359 of record CALZGT010000066.1, on the reverse strand, counting down.
ATACGTACCGAATTTATTGATGCTCTGGGGAGTCAGTCCCAAGTGGCCGCAGACGGGAATGCCGGCGGCCAGGATGGCCTTCACGGCATCGAGGATTTCCTCTCCGCCTTCCAGCTTCAGCGAGTCGCAATGAGTCTCCTTCATCATGCGGATGGCATTGGTCACAGCCTCCGTGGCACTCACCTGATAGGTTCCGAAAGGCATGTCGAGCACTACGAGGGCACGTTGTACGGCGCGCACCACGCTCTTGCCATGATAGATCATCTGGTCGATGGTGATGGGCAGCGTGGTCCAGTTGCCTGCCATGACGTTGCTGGCAGAGTCACCCACCAGGATGATATCCACGCCTGCGCGGTCGATGATGCGGGCCATGGTGTAGTCGTATGCCGTCAGCATGGCAATCTTCTTGCCCTGACGCTTCATTTCAATGAGGCGGTGCGTAGTAACCTTACGTGCGTCCTCTACTAAATAACCAGCCATAACTATACTTTATTTCTCGTATGTGATATACACTCTTCGATTAAAAACGGCTGCAAAGTTACTACTTTTCACACTAAATAACAAATTTCGCTTGCGTTATTCCCATTTTTATGCTACTTTTGCAAGAAAGAAGCATTTTCAAACCCATTCGATAACCTATAACCCATAACCTCTCACCCCTCCCATGTCCTCCCTCAAAGTCTATAAAGCCTCAGCCGGCAGCGGAAAGACCTTCACGCTGGCCATACAGTACATCCGACTGCTCATCACCTCCGACCCTACCGAGTACCTCCGCACCCTGGCCGTGACCTTCACCAACAAGGCCACGACAGAGATGAAGGACCGCATCCAGGAACAACTCTACGGCATTGGACACTCGCTGCCACGGAGCGAGTCCTACCTGAAGGCACTCCAGACAGACCTCACGGCCCACGGCATCCACGTCAGCGAGGATGACATACGGAAACGATGCCGGGAAAGCCTGCACATGATACTGCACGACTATTCGCGCTTCCGCATCGAGACCATCGACAGTTTCTTCCAGGCCGTACTGCGCAACCTGGCACGTGAGTTGGGACTGAGTGCCAAACTGCAGATTGACCTCAACGACCGCCAGATTCTCTCACAGGCCGTGGATAACATGGTGGATGGTATCGGCAAGACCACGCTCAGCGAGGGGCAGGACCACCGCGAACGGGCCAGCGTGGCCTCCTGGATAGACAACTACGTGAAGGAGCAGATTGAGAATGCCGACAACTGGGACATCCGCAACAAGATAAAGCACCTGGCCAAACTCATCTTCACGGAGGAATACATGAAACGCGACGAAGCCTTCCACGGACGCATCAACGACGAACAACTCCTGAAGGAATTCCGCAAGAGGCTCTATGCCATGCGCACCCTCACCTCGCAGCAACTCCAGGAGGCAGCGACGGCCTTCGACGTGGCTTTCCGCGCGTTCCCCTACGAGGTGGAAAAGGCGGTGTCCCGAGGAGCATGGATACGTACATATTATAATAGGTTGATGCGAGGGGAATATGCCGAGGCCGTCATGACGGACAAGCAGAAGGAGTCGCTCTCCGACCCGCTCCTCATGCTGAAGAAGGACGACCGCAGCAACGCCTCCATGCTGGAGGCCGTAAGCCAACTGGCAGAGGCTATCATCGACATGGAGAAACAACGCGAAGAGGGAGTATGCATCCTCAACACCATAGAACTCTCCATACAGCACATCAATCCCCTGCGACTGCTCAACGAGGTGGAGAAGGAGGTGACCGACATCACCAACGACAGCAACCGCTTCATACTGGCCAAGACCCCTATCCTACTCTACCGGCTCATAGAGGGATGCGATGCTCCCTTCGTCTTCGAAAGGATGGGCACGCTCTTCCGCAACGTCATGATTGACGAGTTCCAGGACACCTCGAAACTGCAATGGGAAAACTTCAAGGTGCTCCTGCTGGAGAGCCTCTCTTCGGGCGGTTCCAACCTGCTCGTGGGGGACATCAAGCAGAGCATCTACCGCTTCCGCAACGGGGACTGGCACATCCTGAAGAACATCGACAGGGAGATGGGCTTGGAGGAGGAAGACACCAGGACGCTCCTCACGAATTTCCGTTCCGACGTGCACATCATCGCCTTCAACAACGCTTTCTTCGGCATTGCCGCACAGCTGCTGGATGCCGAGAATGAGAAGGGTATCATCCAGGACATCTACAGCGACGTGGCACAGCAATGGCCGGAGGGAAAAGCGGCCGAAGGCCATGTGGAGATGATGCTCAAGACGGGCAAGGTGGAGGAATGGGACAGCGTGATGCTCAACGACCTCTGCCAGAAAATCAGCGAGTTGCATGAGGAAGGTCTCCCCTACCACGAGATGTGCGTCCTGCTGCGTTCCCGCACGCACGTCAAGGAACTCATAGACCATGTATGGGAGACGCTGGGGGTCAAGATGGTCAGCGACGAGGGTTTCAAACTGGCCGGAAGCCGCACCCTCAACATGCTGCTGGCTGCCCTGCGCGTACTCTGCTACCGCGAGCAGGACCCCGTGTCGGCGCACTACCTCATGCAGCAGTACCTTGCCCTGGAACAGACGGGGGCGGTCAGCGTGGAACAGTATGCAGCCTCGACGCTGGAGGAGGTGCTGCCACAGGAATTCCTGGCACGCCGGGAGGAACTGAGGGAGTACCCGCTGCACGAACTCTGCGAGGAACTCTACCGGATCCTGCGCATGGACCGTATCGGGGGGGAAGATGCCTACCTCATGACCTTCTATGACGAACTGCAGAACTACCTGCGCAACGGGACGAGCGACATCCCTTCCTTCCTGGACTTCTGGGAGACGGACATGTGCATGAAGGACATCCCTGCCTGCCAGATTGACGGTATCAACATCGTGACCATACACAAGAGCAAGGGCTTGCAGTACCACACGGTCTTCATGCCTTACTGCGACAGCAAGATGGAGGACATACGCTTCGACGAGATGCTCTGGTGCGAAACGCCCGAGGCTCCCTTCGACACGCTGGGGGCATTGCCCATCAACGGCGCGAAAACCAAGTTCCTGAACTCGTCCTACAGCGAGGACTACCACAAGGAACGCCTGCAGCGGCGCATCGAGGAACTCAATGCGCTCTATGTGGCCTTCACGCGGGCGGAGCATAACCTATATATCTGGGGGGCTACGTCTGCCACGGCCCTCAACTATGCTGACCTGCTGGAGGAGGCGGCCCAGACTTCGCTGGGCGAAAGGCTGGCAGAACAGATTGACACCCAGCCCACGCGCTCGGGAGGCACGAAGGAGGAACCCATCCTCACCTGGAGTCTAGGTACCCCGGTGAGCAGCTACAGGAAGGCGGCCCCGACAACCCAGCGCGACCCGCAGGCCAACCGCATGAGTCCCGACTATGTGGAACAGCCCATACGTTTCTGTTCCTTCAACCGCCAGATGGATTTCCGACAGAGCAACGAGGCGGAACAGTTCATCCACCAGCAGGGCGAAGAGGCGGCCCTCTCGCTCCTGACGGGAGAGGACTCCGCCCAGGCGCCTTTCCTGCCCCCCTCGCCTTCCTACATCGAACAGGGCAAGTTGCTCCATGACGTGTTCAGCCACATCGAACGGGCATCGCAACTCGACAAGGTGCTGGCCGACTACCTGCACAGGGGTCTGCTGAAGGACAGGTCGGAGATGCAGCATCTGCACCGCATCCTCCAGAAGGCTCTCTCTATGCCGATGGTAAAGAGTTGGTTTGATGGTACATACAAGATACAGAACGAATGTGAGATAGTGCACCTGGATGCCGCCACAGGCCGTCAGGTCAGTCATCGTCCCGACCGTGTCATGCTGAGTCAGGACGAAGTCATCGTGGTGGATTTCAAATTCGGTAGACCCAAACCAGCGTCTTACATTCCGCAGGTGCAGGGCTACATGAACCTCCTCAGTCAGATGCACCCCGACAAGCGCATCAAGGGCTATCTGTGGTATGTATATCAGAACAAAATAGAAGCGGTTGGGGGGCAATTGACAATAGTATAAGGTTATAGGTTAATGGTTATAGGTTATCGAAAGGGTTAAAGTTTTAGTTTGTTGGTTAAAGTTCATGGCTGCTCAATCGTGGATGAGAGCTATAACCCGAATACAGCCTCAATCCAACTATAAACCCTTCGATAACCTATAACCTATAAACTATAAACTATAAACTATAAACTATAAACCCTTCGATAACCTATAACCTATAACCTATAAACAATAATCTATAAACAATAAACCCTTCGATAACCTATAACCTATAACCTCTCAACGTTAACTACTTCCATGTTCCTCAAAGACGTTTCCCAAGACCTGCTAAAGCGGTTCGGCCATAACCTGAGTGACGTTACCGTGGTATTCCCCGGCAAACGAGCCCGCCTCTTCATGAACCAGTACCTGGCTCAGCTGAGCGACCGCCCCGTGTGGGCACCCCAATACAAGACCATCGACGAGCTCTTCTGCGAACTCTCGCCCTACACCAAGGCCGACCCCATCGGGGCCGTATGCGAACTGTACCGGCTCTACGCCAGCCTACTTCCCGATGCCGAACCCCTCGATGAGTTCTACAGCTGGGGCGAGATTATCCTGAGTGACTTCGATGACATCGACAAGCATATCGCACCTGCACGCCATATCTTCCGCAACGTGCATGACCTCCATGCCATCTCCACCGACTACATCGACCCCAAGCAGGAGGAGGCGTTGCGTGAATTCTTCAAGAATTTTTCTATTGAGCAGAACACGGAACTCAAGCAACGTTTCCTGCGGCTGTGGGACCGCATGTATGACCTCTACGACGGACTTCGCCAGAGCCTGATGCAGCGGGGCGAACTCTATTCGGGTGCCCTCTACCGCGACGTGGCAGAGCGCATCAGGAAGCATACGCTCGATGCCATCGTACCCGAGGGACGCACCTACGCCTTCGTGGGTTTCAACATCCTGGACGAGACGGAACAGACGCTCTTCCAGCATTACCACCACCGGCACCAGGCACTCTTCTACTGGGACTACGACAGACTGTACCTACAGGACGAACGCTGGGAGGCGGGACATTTCATCGCCCAGAACCTCAAGCTGTTCCCCAACGCCCTCTCACCCGAACATTTCGACAACCTGCGCCACCTGAAGGACATCACCTTCGTGGCCACCAGCACGCAGAATGCACAGAGCCGCTACATCCCTGAATGGCTGAAGGAACACCTCACGCCGCAGGAGAACGAGACGGCCATCGTACTGGCCGACGAACACACGCTGGCCAACGTGCTGCACAGCATCCCCGAGGAGACTCCCGAACTCATCAACGTCACCATGGGTTTTCCGCTGGCCGACACCCCGGTATATAGTTTCCTTCATGTGCTCATGGCACTCTACATCGACGGATATGACACCAGTACCCATACCTACCGCCACACCTTCCTTGAACGCGTCATGCGCCACCCCTACAGCAAACATATCCGCATGGAGGGTGAGGACAGCCTCGACCTGCTGGCTCCCATGCCCCTGGACTGTGCCACGCTGCTGCACCGGCTCATGCTCTCACTCCAGCGCATCAGTCTCCACTATGCCTCCAAGGAGGAGCGCAACGTCTATGACCAGCTCTACACGGAGGCTCTCTTCCAATGCCATTGCATCGTCACGCGGTTCAGCAGTCTGGTAGAAAGTACGCTGCACATTCAGCCTCCTACCCTGCGCCGCCTGCTGGGACAGGTCTTTGCAGCCACGAGCATTCCCTTCCACGGCGAACCGGCCATAGGTCTGCAGGTGATGGGTCTGCTCGAAACGCGCAACATCGACTTCCGCAACCTGCTCCTCCTGGGTGTCAACGAGGGTGTGCTGCCCAAGAAGAGTGATGACAACTCGCTCATTCCCTACGTGTTGAGGGAATCGTTCGGACTCACCACCCTGACCCACCGCATCAGCGTCTTTGCCTACTATTTCTACCGTCTCATCAGCCGATGCGAACACGTCACGCTGGTCTTCAACGAGAGCAGCACGGGCACCACGGCGGGCGAGATGAGCCGTTTCATGCGGCAGCTCATGGCCGAGACGGACCTGCCCATCCGCTACGTGCGGCTGATGCCTTCCAACCGTCCCACGCCTCCCCTGGTGTCGGACTGCGTGGTGAAGACCCCCGAGATGGTGGCCATGCTGCGTGAACGCTACCTCAACAACAGTCAGCACACACTCTCCCCCACGGCCATCAATGCCTTTACGGCCTGCCCGCTGCGGTTCTACCTGCGCTATGTGGCGGAACTGCGCACCACGGACAATGTGGAGGATGGTATCACGCCGGCACTCTTCGGCACCATCTTCCACGATGCAGCCAACCTCTTCTACCTGCACCTCTGGCAGCAACTGACCCAGCGGGGCGGCAGTACGGCCATCACGTCGGAACTGCTGGAGGAGGTCCTGGAGCAGAAGGAACTGCGGTTGTTCCCCTTCGTGGATGTATCTATGGTGGTGAACTATTTCCATCCGCTGGAGGATGATGCGAAGGAGGCGCTGTTCCAGAAACTCGGCCGTGCCTCGCTGCAGGACGTACGGGAATATGCGGCTAAGTACCTCGGGGCTCCGGAACATGCCGAGGCCCTGAGCGGTCTGAACCACATCATCTACGGGGTGCTGAAACAGTACATCACGCACCTGTTGCGCTACGACCAGACGCAGACACCTTTCTCCTTCGTGGCGTTGGAGAAGGACTACTACTGCCAACTCACGCTTTCGGGCGGTGATGTGGTACGTACGGGAGGACGCATCGACCGTCTGGAAAGGGATGGTGCGGGACGGCTCGTCGTGGTGGATTACAAGACAGGAGGCCAGTCCTCACCCGTACGCGACATCGACAGCATCGTGCAGCACAGCGAGCGAGCCTCGGGCTACTACCTCCAGACCTTCCTCTATGCCCTGGCCGTCCAGCAGAAGGAGGGTGGCACCGTACAGCCTTCTCTCTGCTACGTGAACCGCAGCGGAAGGCTCAGCACCTTCAGCCGCATCCTGCACATGGGGACGGAGAAAAACAGCGTGCCCGTGGAGGACATCACGCCCTATCGCAACGAGTTCGTACAGAAACTCACGGAGGTCATCGAACGCATCTTCGACCCCTCGGAACCTTTCTGTGCCACGAGCGAGCAGGCAGCCTGCGCGTACTGCGACTACAAACGATTGTGTGGGAAGGAATAAGGCCATTTGCTTCATTTCTGCCCATTTCCAGCCGTTTTCCACCTAAAAAAGCAAAAAAAATGCCCTTGGATGAAGCTTATTTCGAAAATTATTAGTATCTTTGCAGCCGCAAATCGGATGGTTCGGTAGCTCAGTTGGATTAGAGCAGCAGCCTTCTAAGCTGCGGGTCA
>CALZGT010000065.1 GCA_945787235.1 uncultured Prevotellaceae bacterium | reverse complement strand
AACATGAGAAACCCTCTATCTCATTCCAATGCTCGGATTACATCTAGAGACAGTTTTGTAATCGTCGATATCTGTTCTATAGATATGCCCGCAGCCTTCATCATTTTTGCAGACACAAGGATTGTAGAACGCTGTTCCTCCAACTGAGCGGACTGTTCCTCCAACTGAGCGGACTGTTCCTCCAACTGAGCGGACTGTTCCTGTAGCTGCACATTCTGTTCAGCAATTCTCTTGTCACGATTCATGATAGCCGTATCTCTTGATTCGATGGCAGAGAAATATTCGTCTTCCACATTCATGTCTTGACGTAGCTTAGAGTCTGAGGCTGCAGCGAGCAAGCGATGAAGGATATGCTGCATTTCGGCATTGCCCTCATACATGGACTCGTCGATATTCAGAACTTGACGGTTACGGTCGCATTTATTCGTCTGGTCAAAGACGCTCAATATCTTCACCAGACGATTGTTCACGTGGCCATGAAGGAGAGGAATCTGAATGATGATGCTGTCATGGACAAGACTCTCTACAAAGGGGTCTGGCATTCCCTTCTTAACTTCATCACCGTCATAATTGTAAGACTTGTGACGGACATACAAGACAGGTTCTTCTATCTCTCCCACCCTGTGTCCCAAAAGATAAACGGTTATCATCGGGATGCCATAGCCGTTTGGATTGGAATCCTTAATGATATTATCAGGGTTGGCATACTGCGTGCCAAGGTACTGGCGAAAACGTAGGGTCTCAGTCTCAAGCCATGTCTTCTGGAGCTCTATCAGCACTAGTTTAAGGCTCCCATCCGACTGACGTACCTTAGCACCGAAATCAATGCGAAACATGGAAATCTTGTCGCGGGTACCATTGGTGTACTCATGCTTGCGCATTTCCACCTCTACAACCTCTTTTTTCAGAAGGGCAGAAAGGATCGTCTTTGCCACACGGGCATCCTCCATCAGATATTTGAAAACGGAGTCGTAGATGGGGTTTGCTATACTTATTATCATAGATTACCTCTCCATATTTATATAGTGCAAAGGTACTAATTCCAGGACAAAGAACAAAACAAAAGCTGCAAATCTTTTGATTTTTTAACCAAAAATGTCCCATTTAGCGAAAATTGGCTGAGTGAGGTCAATAATACAGCCTCAGGGGGCCCCGATTTCTCTGCCACTTATTCCTACGGCACGAACACCGACTTGTCGAGTTTGGGGTAAAATACGGCTTCATAAGCGTGTCATTGACATTCCTGGCCCATTCCATGAAGTCATCGACAGCCCCCTGCGGGCGATATCCATAGAAAACTATCTTATGTTCCAATTTTCACAAATAAACGACTATGACACAAAAAAATATGTTGCGATTGGAACTTAACCCACAAAAAACGGTCCGTTGTTTTGTCAACTGACCGATTTTCACTACCTTTGCAGCCAAAACCACTGAAACATAGATGAAACTGTCATTCTTTACGAGATTGTTTTCCCAGACCATACAGAATCGGGGCAAGATCTACTGGCAACACGGACGCGTGAACGTCACTTCCTTCGACGGCAAGACCTACACGGCCACCGTGAAGGGTATAAGGGATTATACCACCAAGGTAACGCTGAACGGCGATGAGATAGTGAGCAGTTCGTGCGACTGCCCCTACGGCAGCAACTGCAAGCATGTGGCTGCCCTGATGTTTGAGATACGCGAACGGAATAAGAATAATAAGGAGGTACCCAACTCACCGGTACTCCCGATGGAGGAGAAGGCAAAGGAGGATAAGGTATATCCACCCATAGAGATACAGGGAAGTACGCTGGAGGCCAAGGAGTTCTTTCTGCTGTGCGCCATCACCTACGCCGGCAGCCTGGATTACGTGAACTTCACTACCGTGCCCGTAAGCATCAGCAGGAGCTGGAAGTTCCCAGGCCGGGAGTACGACAGGCTGGCAAACGCACTGTATGACAAACAACTGATCAGGAAAGTTTCGGCACGCTATTTCTTCGAGAATGACAATTACTACATGCAGAATCACCTCTACTTCGAGGTAATGGGGAAGATGATGGCAGAATATGAACCTTGGCTCAACTTTTTCCAGAAGAAGCTGAACCAGCGCAGCACCGCCTCCTACCTTTTCTCCGTGGCGCAGGAGTTCTTCGGCAAGAAGAAACCCAGAAGAGTGCCATCCACCCTTTTCGGGAGGGATTATGCCGAGATGGCAAACGTCCAGACCGCCATTTTCACCCTGCTAAAGAAGGAGAACGCCGCAGCGAAGCTGTGCGCCATTCTCGAGGATGACGTGCTCTGCCCCATAATAAAGACACTGACCGTACAGGCCATGACGAACGAGGACACAGGCAGCACTAACCTGGCGCGGGAGTATCTGGCACACGTCACGGAAGACAGCAAGGAATGGGCAAAGATCAGCGCGCTGCTCCAGTTGACAGACTACATCGTCAAGGGGGAATGGACGGACACGCCCCCAACCAGGCAGATGAGCACATGCCACCACTACATGTGGGGCATACGCTGCCTGTATGAGGGGAAGGTAGATGAGTCCATCAAGGAATTTCAGGCAGGACTGTCAAAAAACAAGGGAATCGAGCAATGGAAACACATCCCGGACATTCCCGTGGCCGCACTGTGCTACACCATGGCACTGGGTTCCCGGAGAACAGCCGTCGATGTGCAGCGGCTGAGGAAGATGCTGTCCTACAAGGATAGTCTGATGTGCCGCTCCCAGTCCAGCATCTTCGCCCTGGTCAATTTCTTCCAGGACAACAGACAACCCAAGGAGACCAAAATGCTGACAGAGTGTCTGGAGGAATACTGCCAGCTGGTAGGCAAGGACAACCAGGCCATCGCACACCTCCTGCTGCATTTCTTCGGAAAGGCCGGGGAATATACAGGGGGGATGCCTGGCACCCAGATAGCCCTGCTGCAGAAGGAGCTGAGTGAATATGGGGTCTGCGAGGCGGGAGCCTGGCCCTATGAGGCCATTCTCTGCCGCATGAAGACACGCGAGTTCTGGGAACTGGAACTGGAGGACCTGATACAGACCGTGTGCCCCGAGCAGAAGGCCGACAAGGAGAAGGAGCCGGAAAAGGCACCCGCGACAGGAAGGCTGTGCTACCTCACGGACGGAGAGCGCATCACGGAGGTGCGCGAGCAGGGCAGGCTGAAGAGCGGTGCATGGGGCAAGGGAAAGAAGCTCAGCTTCGTACGCTATGAGTCCATCAATGCCCTGACGGACGACACGGACATGCAGATACACAACGAATGGAAGAGGAAAGAGTGGCGCACGGCAAGGCACTATATGTACTACCCTACCCTGGAACTCATACTCCCCTACCTCAAGAACACGGACAAGCTCATGGACGGCAGGAAGCCGTCGCCCACTCCCATCAGCGTACGTGAGGAGAAGCCGTTCCTCTACACGGAGCGTCAGGGGCAGGACATCGTGCTGGCCGGCAACTTCCCGCTGACGGCACACCGTCTGAACAACATGATGCTGGATATGGGCAACCCGAACGAATGGGTCTATTATCCCATGGACCAGAAGGTGCAGGCACTCGTCACCCGGCTGCTGGGCATCAGGAAAGTGCCGCAACAGGCTGAACCCATGCTGGAAAGGCTTTTCGAGGGAATGAAGGGACAGGTCGATATCCAGTCAGAGATAGCCGGAGCCATGGAACTCCGCAAAGTGGAGGGACAGACGGCACTGGCACTGCGCGTCACACCGGAGGGCGAGGCGTTCCGCGTCCTGCTCACCCTCTGTCCGCTGCCGGGAGGTACCTACCGTGTCTTCCCCGGGGAGGGCAACGTCAGCCTTTACGAGACGCAGGACGGAGAGAGGGTGGAAGTGGTGCGGCACCCGAGGAAGGAGAGGCAGGTGCTAAAGGAGTTCAACGAACTCTTCACGGAACGTGTAGCCGATGAGCCTTTCGACAAACAGCAGCCCGACAAGGTACTGAACATCCTGCAGATGCTCGACCTCCTGGACCTCGCCGACGGACACGAGAGGCTCTTTGCCCTGGAATGGCCGGAGGGAGAGGCTCTGAAGGTCAAGAGGGCAGTTCCCTCTGAATGGAGCCTGACGGCCACGGCACAGGGAGGATGGTTCGAACTGGAGGGTGAGATTCCCATCACCGATGACCACGTGCTCAGCATGGCACAACTGCTGCGCCTGCTGCGCGAAAGCCAGGGGGGATACATACGGCTGGGGAAGGACGAGTTCGTGCAACTGGGTGCGTCCCTGCGCAGACAGCTGCAGCGCATCGATGCCATGGCACAGGAGACGGGGGGCGGCATACGCATCCCGGGACTGGCCATGGCGGTGGCGGGCGACGGCCTGCAGGGCGACATCGAGATAAGCGAACCGCAACAGCTGGCTGACATGCGGCACCGCATAAGGCAGAGCGAGAGGATGGAGGTGCGCATCCCAGAGGGACTGCACGCCACGCTGCGTGACTACCAGGAGGATGGTTTCCGCTGGATGATGCGTATGATGCATTGGGGGGCGGGGGTATGCCTGGCCGATGACATGGGTCTGGGCAAAACGTTGCAGACCATAGCCTGCCTGTTGGCCCATGCCGCAGAGGGGCCGCAGATGGTGGTGGCTCCAGCCTCGGTGGTGAGCAACTGGGAAAGGGAGGTGGAACGTTTCGCGCCCAGCCTGCACGTGGTGCTGGCCAACGCGTATGTCTCGGGTGACCGCCAGCAGTACCTGGAGAACCTGAAGGAGGGGGACGTACTGCTCCTCACCTACGGACTGCTGGTCAGTGAGGGTGAGACGCTCACCCAGCGGCAGTGGACGACGGTCTGCCTGGACGAGGCGCACACCATCAAGAACCGCGACACGAAGTCTTCCTCCGTGGCCATGCAGCTCAAGGCTGACAACCGCATCATACTCACGGGTACGCCCATACAGAACCACCTGGGAGAGCTGTGGAACCTCATGCAGTTCATCAACCCGGGACTGCTGGGTTCCTACGAGCATTTCACGAACCGCTTCATCAACCCCATACAGGCGGGCGAGGAGGAACCACGTCTGCAACTGAAGCGAATGATAGCTCCCTTCATGCTGCGACGCACCAAGCAGCAGGTGGTACGCGAACTGCCCGACAAGGAGGATATCATGGTGCCCGTAAAGATGAGCCACGATGAGATGGCCATCTACGAGGTCATACGGCGCGAGGCCAAGGAGGAACTGGAAACGGTGGGCACCGTGAACGTCAACACGCTGGCCATGATAACGAAACTGCGCGAGGCGGCCTGCTCGGCATCGCTCGTGGAGAAGACGTGGAAGGGCACGTCAAGCAAACTGGAGGTGTTGGTAGATAAACTCACCCAGATGGTGGAACAGGGCAACAGGGTGCTCATATTCAGTCAGTTCACCTCGTTCCTGGAACTGGCCTGCAAGACACTGGAGGAGGCTGACATCAAGGACTATTTCTATCTGAACGGAAGCACGCCCCTCAGGCAGAGGCAGCAGATGGTGGAGGACTTCCAGAAGGGTGACAAACAGGTGTTCCTCATCTCCCTCAAGGCTGGAGGACTGGGACTGAATCTCACTGGGGCGAACTACGTCATACACCTCGACCCGTGGTGGAACCCCGCCATAGAGCAGCAGGCCACGGACCGTGCCTACCGCATCGGGCAGAAGCAGAAGGTCACCGTGTATCATCTCATCGCAGAGCATACCATCGAGGAGAAGATTCTGCGGCTGCACCATACGAAGCAGTCGCTCGCGGACTCTTTGCTGGAGGGTACGGATGTCAGCCACAAACTCACGGCCAACGACTTGCTCGAACTGCTGGGGTAGGTTCAGTGCTTAGTGCATAGTTGAGGGTTATAGTTCATGGCTGCTCCATCGGGGATGAAAACTATAACCCGACAAATATTTCCCCAAAAGATTTCCTCATAAAATTTCTAGCGAAGCTATAAAAAAAACAACCAAATGGACGTACTCAAAGAATACGATGAAACTTGGAAAATCCCATGCGTGCTGAGAGATTTTACAAAAAAAATCGCCAAAAAAGAAACTAAAAAGCAATTAAAATCAAAATTAATTTATACCTTTGCCCATGCAGAGGAGGCCGCGAAGGTAAATCTGAAAAGGATTGCAAGCCCTCAGAGAAAGACGGCAAGCCCTCTCACAGAGAACAATTCATCAATTACCAACCAAAAAAATACATTATGAAAAAAAGGCTTTACACCCTGCTGACAGCCCTTTATGCGTTGATGGGGGCTGCGAATGCACAGAGTTTTGATTTTGTGTATCAAGGTCGCACCCTGGATGAAGGTGCCACCGTAGCCATCAATGCCGGTATGAATGACTTCGGAGAGCTGGCCTGCGAGACCAACCCTCCAACCCATCCCGGCGATGGACTCCTGCTCAAAATATCGGATGCCTCAGGGGCTGACGCATCTGCCACGCTGACAATCAACACCGACAAGCTGAATCCTGCCATGATACAGTGGTGCATGGGAGGTACCTGCGTGCCCTTCAACGGCCTTACTTCCAAAACCAAGACCTTCCATGCCGGACCGACAGAACAGGTGCAGTTCGATGCCACAGACATCAAGTCGGAGGGCGTTCTGGAAGCCACTCTTTCCGTCACCATAGGTGGAGTGACAAAAAGCGTGGACATCCTCTTTACCCACAACCCCACGGAAACATGGTTGGATTATTTCAACAAAGAAGACATCTGGTACGTCACGGGAAGCCTCAAGGCAGAACGCTACAATGTGGCTGCCTACGTACCGTATGACTACATCGGTGGCAAGGATATCTCGATAAACGGACTCTCGCTGTATTTCCTGAATTCAGATGTCACAGACATTGAGTACTGGGTTTCTACCACCTTACCCGAATTCGGTGGGAACGCCGACCTGGAAACGGTGAAACTTCCTGCGAGCGAACTCAAACTGGATGACTATAATGAATTGAACTTCAAGGAGTCACACGTTATACCCCAGGGTGGATTGTACGTAGGTTACTCTTTCACCATCTCTGCTTTGAACGAGCAATATTCAGTTCGTCCCATCAGCTATCGTTACTCTGACAACACGCGCACGGATGGCTTCTATTACTCTACAACGAGCAAGCCTGAGTGGCAAAAAAACGAGGGTGACCTGATGGTAAGTCTCAAGACAGGCGGACAGTTCAATGCCAATGCCGTAAGCATCAAGGCAGATGACCCCATATACACCTACAAGGATACCCAGTCCACGTTGGACGTGACACTCTGCAACTGCGGTATCACTCCCGTGAAGAGCATCCGCTATGCCATCGAAACAGAAGGAAAGAGTGTGGCAAGCGGAACGTGCAGGGTATCCATAGAGGGAATGACCTCTGAGGCCACCGTGTCCATTCCCCTGCCTGTAGAATCAGCGGCTGCCATATACCCTCGTAACATAACCATCACCGAGGTAAACAGCCAACTCAACGAGTCAGAGGCAAACCAGACTTTGACTCATCAGTGCAACCTGATGCAGAAATTACCGTTCATGCCGCTCTTTGAGGAGTTCACGGGTACATGGTGTGGATGGTGCGTACGCGGTATTGTGGCAATGGAAAGGGCACAAAAGAAGTATGGTGACAGAGCGGCCATCATAGCCGTGCATGACGACAATGCCATGGGAACGGAGGATTATTTGCCTATCCTCAACAAGTTCTGCGATGCATTTCCTTCCGGTGTGGTCAACCGTTCCGTTCGTACAAGTATCGGGACCAACACCGTCACCGACTTCATCGAGAGCACTCTGGACACCCCCACCCCCGCAACCATCACGGCAGAGGCATGCTGGGCTGATGCTGAGCAGACAAAAATCAAGGTGGATACCAAAACCACATTCCAGTTGGACATGAACGGCCACTTTGCCATAGCCTATGTACTCACAGCCGACGGACTGACAGGAACGGGTTCTGACTGGGCCCAGGCGAACTTCTACAGCGGAAGTTCTGATTCTGACCCAGACTTGCAGTATTGGTGCTCGCAGCCAGATGTTGTCACAGGCGTAGTATTTGACCACGTGGCAGTGGCTGCATGGGAACCGCAGTATGGCGTAGAAGGTTCCGTGGAGAGCCACATCAGTGCTGGTGTACCTCAGACCTACAGCTACACGGCAGACATCAGTGGCAACACCATCATCCAGGACAAGTCGAAACTGAAGATGATAGCCATGTTGCTCAATGCCGAAACGGGTAAGTACATCAATGCCGGCGTATGTCCCATCAAGGCCTATGACCCCTCGGCCATTGACGGAATCTACTCCTCCAGCCAACAGGCCACCGGGCGTTACAGTCTGGACGGGCAGAAGTTGAATGCCCCACGGCGTGGTGTCAACATCATCCGCATGAACGACGGTACCATAAAGAAGGTGCTGGTGAAGTAATCTCCACCCGTCACCATAAAACACGCTGCGTCTGCCACCAGAATATATACGACCAAGCAAAATGCATAAAATCGGTCGCGGATATACGTTTTTGAGTACGTCCGCGACCGATTTTATACATTCATGCCGTTGTACTGTTCATAGTTATTCGACATACGTCTCATCAAGCTTCGCTAGTGAGAGGGCGCAATGTTCGCCATTTGTCCCACTACTGTGCTGACACTATTGAGCTTCGGGTTATGGGGAAGGTGAAATAGGTGTCGGGGAACGGTTCGTTGGCAAGAGTGAAATGCCACCACTCGCAGTCGTATGGCTTGAAGCCGTGGGCAAGCATTGCCTTCCGGAGAATCATACGGTTTTCATACTGCTCCTGGTTGATGGGCTTATAGGCGCCTACTTCCTGTCCCGGCTGTACGTCGGGATGAGAGGCAAGGCCAAAGTAGTCGTAGGTACATCCCATATCCACCTCCTTCTCTGACTGCATGTCGAAGAGAGTGAGGTCAATGGTGCTGCCACGGGTGTGTCCCGATTTCTCTGCCACGTATTCCTGCGGCACGAGTACCGACTTGTCGAGTTCGGGATAAAAATACGGCTTCATAAGCGTGTCATTGACATTCCTGGCCCATTCCATGAAATAATCCACCGCCTTCTGCGGACGATAGCCATCGAAAATCTTCAGGCGATAACCCTGTTTGATGAGGTCGTCGCTCACCTTCTTCAGGGAGTCGGCTGCCTGACGGGTAAGAATAGCTATCGGTTCGTCGTACCCGGGGATTTGACGGCCGATAAAGTTGTAGGTACTGTGGTAGCGGATTTCGAGTATTACATCCGGCACTACATCCGTGAGAACAACAAACTGCGATGCATCCTCTTCGGGAGCCTTCACGCTTGACATGTCATTATGGGAGCATTCAACAAAGGATAAACCAAGCAAACTGCCCCATAGAGCTGCATGGAAAATGGATAATAACTTTCTCATAATTATTCCTTTAAATTTTTTCGACCATTGATTACATAACAAGTGATTTTCTTAATCCCATCATAAGTAGGTGTTAACATATTAGGTAGGTTCTATTAAGGTAGAATTACCCTATTATCATTCGCTAATTTTGCCTGCAAAAATAGCAAAAAAGTATCTATTTCCCGCAAAAAAAACACATAAAAAGCCTATTTCCGCTGATAAAATGATTATTTTTGTAGCGTAAGCTACTGAAACAAGACTTTCTGTCCCTTCCAACAAAACATGCCAAATCACCCAACAAATCATTCAAAAACGCCCGATTGCTTGGCTGTTTCAGTTATTCTTCGTACTTTTGCGGCAACAAAAATAAAAGAGGTGATTAGAATAGAAAAAAGATATACCAGCCTGCTTGCCGATTTCGGAGTCAATCGCATCCTGCTGGCTGCATGGGTGACCGTGATGTTACTCATGCCGACCTCATGCAACACTGCGGAGGAAGAGACATTCATGCCATTCGAACAGATATTCAGGGAGGCAGAGGGAGCCCGTCTGTCCGGCAGGTATGAGGAGGCCACAAGGCTGTACAAGACGTTGCTGAGCGACTGCACGGCATCAGAGCATGCACGGCATGAGAAGGTGCGGAAGCTCCTGCCCAAGGTCATGGTGCAGCTGCTCAACACCTACCAGAGCCAGGGCAGGCCGGAGGAGTGCGTCGCCTTCTTCGACAGCCTGAAGTCGGAAGCGGATGGACAGAAGGGCAAAGAGGAGAAGTTGCTGGGGACACTCTTCAGGCGCGACGTGTATGTACTCCTCTCCTACGCCATGTCGCGTACCGAGGAAGAGGATTCTGCCGCCAAGGTGATGGACGATGCCCTGCAGATGACACTGGCCTATCCCACCCACGACCGCCTGCTGAGGGACTACTCCTATGCGGCGGCCGTGTATTACTGCGTGCCCGAACAGCACGACAAGGTGCTCGAATACGGGAACAAGGCACTGGAGGAACTGCAGCACTGTGAGGTCAAAAGCAACGGGCAGTGGCTCTTGTCCATCATGGGAAAGCTATACATGGCCGCGGGAGATGTGTCCCATGCCATCGAACTGTACCATAAGGGTTATGGTATAGCGGAGATGGGAGGCGACACCATAGGAATGGCCAACGCGCAGAACATGTACACGGACTTCCTCCTGAAATGGAATCTCCGAGAGGAAGCGGAGAGGAGTGCAGAGAAGGCTTTCCAACTGATGTCCCACTCCACCACCTCGAATCCCATGCTGAAAACACAGATCTTGGTGAACAGGGCCAGGGTACTGCTGGACAAAGGGCAGACAGCAGAAACACTGAAGACACTGGAGAGCGCACGGGCCGCATGCCGGGACCTGCCCTACAACAGCGGCCCCTCGGACATAGACCTGCTCACCGGAATGGCATTGCTGGCAAAGGACGGCAAGCCATCACAGGCTGACTGTGCCAAGGGCATGGACATGCTGAGGAAGGTGTCGCGTGGGGCAACCTTCCTGCTCCGGGCCAAGGCATACTATGAAATGGCCAAGGTAAAGAAGAATCTGGGACAGGACATAGAGGCGGAACTGGACAGCATGTATGCCGTGCTGCATGCCAGTGAACCGCCCACGATGCTGGAGGATGCCTACAGTTTTGCCGTAAGCCATTACCTGGCCCAGCACAACAGTGTCAAAATGGAGCAGTATGCAGAAGCCCTCGACCTGCAGAAAACGGCAGAGGAAAAGGAGGGAAAACTCACAATGGTGACGCAGGCACTGGTGCAGATGGAACAGGACAGGCACAAGGCGAATCTCGAGAATAAGAAAAAGGCGATGAGAATCACGCGCATGATACACCTCGGAGCCATCGGTCTTCTCGTCACGCTGACAGTAGGCATCTCCATATTCTTCCTGCGTTCGCACAGAAAGAGAAGGCGGCGCAACCTGAGGTAGCCTCCATTGCGAAAGCGTGCAAAAAAGCAAAAACTGACCCGAAGAAGTGCAAAAAAAAGCAAAATGGCAGCAGGAAGATTTCACGGAACGGAAAATAATGGCTACCTTTGCACCCAAGATGAGCTGCGCGGTGAGTTTATAGGTTATGGGTTATAGGTTATCGAAGGGGTTAGAGTACATGTCCTGTTGTCTTCGGGTTATGG
>CALZGT010000064.1 GCA_945787235.1 uncultured Prevotellaceae bacterium | reverse complement strand
AGCGTCATCACGACTGCTACCGATGCTGCTGAGGCTTACAACAACGCAGGTGCTTACACTCCCGCAGGTGTAGAGGAGCAGATTGCCGCTATCACGGCTGCCAAGGAAACCGTCAAGGGCAACGCCATTCAGGTGGTTCCCGGCAAGTGGTACGCTATCCGCTTCGCTACTGAGAAAGAGTATGAGGACAACCCAGGCTGGGACAAGAACGCCGCAGTGAGCAAGGAGCATGGTAACCTCTATGGCAACTATGTAGCTCCCGCCGAGAACCGTCCCGCTGTCCTCGATACTGCGCAAGTTGTTACAGAAGAGGCAGAGCATGCCATCATCGGGAACGAGGATGTCCGCAAGGGTACTGAGCTTCGCTTCACTGAGGCAACTCCCGCAGCCGATAACATCGCCTTCCGCTTCGTTAAGCTGGGTGACAACCTCGCCCTCCAGCACGCCAGTGGCTGGTTCGTAGGTACCAATGGTAACCTCACCAACCTGCCTGCCCTCTTCAGCACCGAGGCCATCGGTTACGGCAAGAGCCTCATCAAGGTTCGCAACCTCGCAGGCGAGGATGTGGACAATGGTGGTACTCCCTCTTACCTCCATGCTCAGGTGAATGCCCACAAGCTCGTGGCTTGGGCTGCTGATGCCATCGACAGCCGTTCTGCCCTTTATATTGAGGAGGTTGACGACAACGTAACTGTAGGCGAAGAGCTCGTAGAAGAAGTTCGTCAGGGTGCTACCCACTTCCTGACCTCTCCCCTCGACCTGACTTATGGTGCCAACGCCAGCGTACAGCTCTATGACTTCAAGGGTTACGAGAAGACCGCTACCGGTGTAAAGGTGGCCTTTGACAAGATTGAAAAGGCTCAGGCCGGTAAGGCTTGCCTGCTCGTAGTGGATGGTGATCTGTCCGAGACTCCCACGGCTAACGACACCACAGAGGTGACCTTCACCCTCGATGCTACCAATTTCGCAGTTCAGCCCGACTCTACCCAGGCACTTGTAGGTACCTACAGCTACCAGTGGGTTGAGGAGGAGAAGATGCCCAGCACCATCACCATCTACCAGAACGTGATGCAGATGGCTTCCGGTGAGGATAACACCGAGTGCTCTCGTGACATCTGGGCCTTCGAAGGTGCCATTGACCTCCTCAAGGCACAGGCCATCGAGAATATCTCTGGTGACCTCGTTCTGGAGATTGCAGGTGAGTTTGACACCGATGCCATCCAGGATGTCATTGCCAACGCAGTTAACACCCGTGGCAGCATCTACACCCTCGACGGCCGCTTCGTAGGCAAGGGTAACCTGGGTACCGTACGCAACCTCGGTCGTGGTATCTACATCGTGAACGGTGTGAAGATTGCTGTGAAGTAAGCCTACACAGAAGTCTGTAATATCTGCGCTCTCCCTGTTCTGGGGAGAGCGTTTTTTTTTTATTTATGTACGCGCGGAACAGTCCGTTTTCTGCGTCTAAGTCTTCCTTTAGAGGGATATTCAGGTGTTTTTTAGCATGATTTGTGTACATTTCTGCAAATACCTTTGCGCGTATGAGAAAAAACGAGTATATTTGCCGCGAATATTAACCCATTAACTAACCATATTAGCATTATGACCAAGAGACTACTACTCTCATTGACCGGACTGCTGGTATGCATGATGACCTTTGCCCTCGTTACCCCCGAGGAAGGTAAGTATTACCGCATCATCAACCAAAATCCTGAGAAGTCCGTGAATACCGGTGGGCAGAGCTACGGCTATGCCATCACCGAGAACACCGTGAACAACAAGCTTACCGCTGAGGCACAGGCCGGCGACACCAAGTACAACCAGCTTTGGAAATACACCAAGGGCAAGTTACAGAATGCACATACCCAGCGTTATTTCCCCTCGCTGAACATCTCGCAGGCCGGTTACACCAATACCTATGGCCAGGCCATCACCCTGGAGGACAAGGGGAAATATTTCCTCATCAAGGCCGGCAACCAGGTACATGCCGATGGCAGCAACACCATCGTGGGATGGAACGATGCCAACAACCAAAGCAACTGGTGGTGCTTTGAGGAAGTCACCGTGGATGCCGATGCCCTGAAGGCTGTCCAGGACCTCTACGCCGAGCAGCAGGACAAGAAGCATGAGCTGGAAGCCATTGCCGCCAAGGAGAAGACCTACGCCCCCATCGTGGAAGGCTACTTCAGCGACGGTGCCTGCACGCAGCTCAAGGACGAGTTCAAGTCCATGACCGATGAGGCTTTTGCCGCCCGCATGACCAGCGACAATCTGCCTGCCGAAATCCAGCAGATGGTGCTCAACATCAAGAATGAATGGAAGGACGAGCACAACCCCGTCCTATCCAAGCGTTTCCGTGTCCAGGACTACAAGGTCTATACCCGTTGCCAGGGACCCAAGGACAAGTGGGTATCCACCCAGATGGCCGACATGAACAACCCTACGGGTATCTACACCAGCTCCCTGCAGTTGATGTATGTTTTCGTGGAAGGTGACATCCCTGAGGGAACCACCCTGAAGATAGCCGGAGCCGAGGGTTCCGAGATTACCCTCATCTGGGACTGGGACGGCACGCCCCTGCACAAGGGGCTCAACATCCTCTACTGTGGTACCGATTTTACCAACCAGTGGATCATGTACACCTGTGAGGCAGACTATGCCAAGCCTCTTTCCGAGTACCCCGACCTCAAGATCCACATCGAGGGCGGTAAGGTCATCGGCTACTGTGACGTAGATTATACCCAGACCGAGGATGCCGTCAATGCCGACTACACGACCGTCCTGGAGAACGCCAAGAGCGTGCTGGGCGAGAGCAACTGGAACAAGATCAACTTCACCGTGAAGGGTGAGCGAGGTGTGATGGTATTCCCCATCGACTGCTTCAACGACATCTGGAGCAGCAAGACCACATGGGGCAGTAAGATTTACAAGAGCATGAAATTTTATGATGATGTGCTCAAGTGGGAATGGAGTGCCATGGGCTGGCAGAGCCGCGTGGAAAGTGGCGAGGGTGACAATGAACTGGAACACTTGATAGCCGGTGGCGGAGAGGCCATCTATCCCGAGTATGTCAACAACCTGGCCCCCACCATGATGCTCTACCAGGGCAAGAATCCCTATTCGGGCAACAGCTATACCTGTATGCCCGGCATCTGGGCCGTGGAGTCCTCCTACAATGGTGAGCGTGCCAACTTCGATGTATGGTGTGTGGGCCATGAGAGTGGACACAACAACCAGCACACCATCAACCTCCCCTCTTCGATGGAGTCCAGCAACAACTATTTCTCCAATCTCATCACCACGATGTATGGTTACCGCATGAGCCGCGGCTGGAACTTCATGTCCAACCTGAACTATGTGCAGAACAACATCATCTTCTCACACCGTGACATCTCCATTACCCTCCGCATGTACTATAACCTCTGGCTCTACTACCACCGTGCCGGACACAACAAGCAGTTCACCCAGCGTCTTCACAAGCTGCTTCGTGCAGACCGTATGCAGTTCGGAGGCGAAGGCTGGCATAATGGTGCTTTCGGCGGCGCCAACAAAGGTTCTGCCAGGAACAGCTGGCTGAAGTTCTATGAGAAGGCTTGTGAGGCAGCCGGTGAGGATCTTACCGAATATTTCCGCCTCTGGGGCTTCTTCATCCCCACGAGCAAGGCCGGTGGCAGCATCGAGAAGATAGATGGTAAGTACTATGCGTATTGCGGTGACTACTCCTCCTATTATATCAGGTGCGAGCAGTCAGACATTGATGCCGCCATCAAGCGCGTCAAGTCCAAGGGCTACCGCGTGAACAAGGAGTTACTCTTCATCGAGGACCGACAGAAACTCCAGCAGCGCCATGACCCCTGGGCACAGCCCGGTGACATGAAGCCCGACAACGGCGGTACCCTGCGTACCGAGGAGTGGCTGCGCAACGAGTACGGAGACCTGGGCTACTACGAGGACTACAAGGCCGGACAGGAGTCCAAGGCCCAGAACTATTCCTTCGTGGCCAATGGTACCAACGTCACCCTGACTGGTGAGGGCGGTGTCGGCATCCTCGTATATAACGGTGACGACATCGTATATTACAGCAACAAACTCTCCTTCAACCTGCCCGCCAAGGTAGCCCTTACCGACTACACCATCAAGGTCATCAGCGGTGACGGCACTGAACTGGAGGCCGTAGATGCCACTGAGGGCGGCAAGGCTGCCCAGGGAGCCTCTATCCTGCAGGAAGTCATTGACAAGACTACAGCCTATACTGGCATCGTGGATGAGACAGGCACCAAGGTAGGTTTCTTCACGACTGAGGGCATTGCCCACCTGAATGCCGCCATAGCCGCAGCCCAGGCCGCCATCCAGGCTGGCGAGAGCAGCCGCTATGCAGAGCTCTGCGAGAGCCTTGAGAACGAGATGGAAGCCCTGAACGGTAGTGAGGGCAAGAATCCCGTAGAGGAGTCTGGCATCTATACCCTCCACAATGTAGCTTTCAATAACTACCTTGCTTCCGGCTCCCTGGCCATTGCCAACGGCAGTCTGGAGGAGGCCCGGTGGAACTTTGTTCCCGTGGCAGGTCAGCAGGATGTATATCGTCTGCAGAACGTGAAGACCCTCAAGTTTGCCAACGTGGCTACCGGTGATGGTTTCAGCGTGGATGCTTCCCTTCCCGAAGATGCCCTGGAACTGCTCGTAGAGGACAAGGGCAACGGTCAGTTGGCCCTGAAGACCGTAGGCGGCGTGAGCGGCAACTATAAGGAGAAGAACTACGTCCATCAGACCCACTACGACAAGATGATGGGTTGGAGTGACGGCAATGCCGGTGGTTCAAAGTGGTACATCACCAAGGTGGATGACATAGATGTCTATACCAAGGCTGACGTGCAGGGACTCATCAACGACACCAAGACACTCATTGCCCAGGTAGGTACTCTCACCCAAGGTTACGAGAAGCTTGCCCTGCAGGCCAGCGACAAGACCGCTCCCTACTACGTCTCTACCAACAAGGCCAATACGCAGTACCCCATCACCAACCTGGTGGATGATGACAAGACGACCGACTTCTACAGCAAGCGTGAGACATCTTCCAGCACGCCCCACAACTTCAGCGTAAACCTCGGTGCAGGCAATGAAGCCAGCCAGATGCGTCTTACTATCTTTGCCGCTAACAATGGTCTGCAGCCCAAGACCATCAAGGCCATTCCCGGTGAGAGTGCACTGAAGTTCTATGAGGAGGAATCCACCCTCTGGGAGGAGATACCCCAGTTGGATGCCCAGAAGGCCAAGGCCTTGGACACCAAGGAGGTCAGCAAGCCCTACCAGTACTGGCGCTTCCAGGTGCTTGAGGTGTATGGTTCTACCTCTCCCCAGTTCGCCCTGTCTGAGATTCAGCTGCGTACCCTGAACACCACCCTCGCCTACAACCCCGGTTATGAGGGCGTGGCTAAGAACTTGGTGACGGATGCCGACAATGCCCAGAAGGCTGCTGCCAACAAGATAGCCATCCTCAGCACCCCCCTCACCAACGTGACACTCTATGGTACCCTGAAGACCGCCTACGATGCCCTGAAGGCCGCTGCAGACGAGGCTACCGACATCGAAGGTATCACCCTCGGTGAGACGAAAGCCGGCGAAGGTATCTATGACCTCTCAGGTCGTCGTGTCAGCAAGCCTGCCAAGGCCGGCATCTATGTCGTCAACGGCAAGAAGATTGTTAAATAATAGTATATGAATGAATAGAAAGCGAAATAATACGTCCATGGGAGGCAGCCGCAAGCATGCGGCTGCCCCTTTGGCAAATACTGCCAAGGCAAGCACCTCGTCCGCTACGTCACCACAAAGGAAGACTGGTGGGCTGGCCCGCTTGCTTTTTCCTGTTCCCCTCGTGGTGTTCCTCCTCGTGTGGCTGTGGGCCGCATGGTGGCAGGGTGATGCCTTCCGCATGGTGCGCGAGAACAGCTTCTTTGCCCCCGACACCCTCCTCATGCGCTTCGAGATGGACAAGTCCTACGGCATCCTCTGGACCGTGGGCCGTGCCCTCCTCACCCCCTTCCGCTACCCTTGGCTGGGAGGAGCCCTCCTCTCGCTGATGCTTACTGCCAGCTGCTGGCTGCTGGGCTATGCCCTCCGTCTCACGCCCCGCTGGCGTTGGGTGCAGTATCTTCCCCTTGTCCTCTTTACCGGCCTCTTCACCTGGCAGGGAGCCAACAACTGGTTTGAAGCCGAGTCTGGTCATGTCATGGGCATCCCCTTCTGCATCCTGCTCATCCTCGTGGTGTGGGGAGTCATCATCCGCTCCTTCAGCCACAAACCCACCCCTGCCATCTTTCGTATTCCGCAGGATGAGACACCTTGGCAGAACAGATTCCAGCTGCTGACGGTCCTGCTCACCATCCTCGTTCCTGCCGTATGGGGACATTTCTACCGTCCCTGCGTGCGCCCCTTGGCCAAGGAGCAGGTAGCCGTGATGAACCAGGATTGGGAGAAGGTCATCGAGGTGGCTCATGCCCATGCCGAGCTGAGCAACCGTCCCATGGCGGCCCAGTATGCCATCGCCCTGGTGCAGACGGGTCAGATAGCCGACAAACTCTTCGACATTCGTCTTGACTACGACAAGATACATGCCACGGGCTACAACGAAGACACGGCCAGCACCGTCACCACGGGCATGTACCTCATGGAGTGTGACTACCACGCCGGACTGGTACAGACGGCCTATCACCATGCCATGGAGAGCATGGCCATGGAGGGTCCCACGCTCCGCAACCTCAAGATGCTGTGCAAGGCGTCCCTCCTGCGCAGCGAATGGGAGGTGGCGGAGAAATACCTCACCATCCTCAGCAAGGTGCCTTTCGAAGGAGACTTCGTGGAGAAGTATCAGGCCATGCTGCGGCGACCCGATCGGGTCAATGCCGACAAGGAAATGGCCAGGGTGCGCCTCACGGAACCTATTCACGATGCCTTCGAGAACCGTTTCCTACCTCCTGTCTTCCTGGGTTACAATGCCGACCTGCTGGAAGGACGTTCCATTCAGGCACTGCACAATGCCCTCATGGTGAGCATCTATACCAAGAAGATGCCCGACTTCCTCTTCCGTTCCCAGCCCCTGCGCGGCACGACACCTCCCGTCAGTTTTGCCGAGGCTCTGCTGCTTCTCTCGGGCAAGAACCCGGAAATATTGCAGCAGTTCAGTAACCTGGAGATGTACCGCGGGCGTCTCACTTCCTTTCTGGAGCATACCCGGCAATACCTTACCACGCCTGAGGAACGCGCTGCCCGTGCACGCGAACTCTTCCCCCAATATAAGGGGTACTACCCTTACTACTATTTCTTCGGTAACCTGAAGGCAACCAAGAAGAGGGACAAGGCAGAAAGCTCGAACGCGGGGGTGAATTGAGTTCATGGTTCATAGGTATTATGCCTTGTTCTGTGAGAGATTCCAAGCGCAGCTGATTGTTAATTATTAATTGTTCATTGTTAATTGAAAACACTACTCTACATAGCAAGTATTCTGGTGCTGACGGCTTGTGGCAGGACAGCCGTCGTGCCAACGTCCTTCTCTTCACTGGAGGAGCAGGCAGATATATATCCTGACTATCGAGACATCGTCATTCCACCCAATATAGCCCCCCTGAATTTCCAACTCAGGGACTCGCTGGCTTCCGATATGGTGGTGGAAATCACGTCCTGTCCTGCCGAAGGTACTACGGGGAAAGAGTCCATCTCCCTGCTTGTGGCAGCCTGTGAGGAAGAACTCACCCTGCGCCTCGACACTACGGAATGGCGCAACCTTCTCACGGCACACCGGGGGCAGAGCCTGCAGGTTCATGTCTATGCACAGCACCCCACAGGTTGGGTACGTTACCGTTCCCATACCCTCACCGTGGCCCAGGAAGACATCGATGCCTATCTCAGTTACCGTCTCATCGAGCCCGGCTACGAGATGTACCGCCAGTTGGGACTCTACCAGCGCAACCTGACCAACTGGGATGTGCATACGATTTACGAGAATAACCGCAGTTACAAGTCGGAGGACAACCACTGCATCAACTGCCACAACTACCAGAACTACAGTACGGAGAAGATGCTCTTCCACGTACGTGCCAACCACGGAGGCACCATCCTCGTGGAGGGAGACAAGGCCCGCAAGGTACAGGTCAAGGACTCTACCATCCTTACCGCAGGCGTCTATCCCAGCTGGCATCCCAAACATCCCTGGGTAGCCTTCTCCACCAACAAGACCGGTCAGACCTTCCATATCTACGGTGAGGAGAAGATTGAGGTCATCGATGAGGCCAGCGACCTCCTTTTCTATGATGCCGAGAAGAACGAGGTCAAGCACATCCTGCGCACCCCCGAGTATCTGGAGACCTTCCCCTGCTGGTCGCCCGACGGCAAGACCCTCTATTTCTGCCGAGCCTACGAACCCGGCCTCGTGGAAGTACCCGATTCCCTCAAGGCTCCTGCCCTGTTGCAGCATTACGACAGCGTATATTACAACCTCATGTCCATCCCCTTCGATGAGGCCACCCGGCAGTTCGGTACGCCCCGTGTGGAGATTGCCTGCGACTCGCTCCACAAGAGCTGCACTGTGCCTCGCGTCAGTCCCGACGGACGTTACATACTCTACACCCTGGGTGACTACGGCCAGTTCCACATCTGGCACAAGTCCAGCGACCTCTGGGTCAAGGACCTGGAGTGTGACACCTGCTATGCCCTCACCGAGGCCAACTCCCCCGATGTCGATAGCTACCATACCTGGAGTTCCAACGGCCGCTGGATAGTGTTCAGCAGCCGCAGGATGGACGGCAACTATACCCGTCCCTTCATCGCCTACTTCGACAGGCAGGGCAAGTCACACAAGGCCTTCTGCCTGCCCCAGGAAGACCCCCGCCACAACGTCCTGCTGCTCAAGAGCTACAACGTGCCCGAGCTGACCCGTGATGCCGTGCGTGTGAGTGAACCCACGCTGCGTGAATGCATCTACCACACCGACGGCGAGCAGGCCAAGTACCTGCGCTGACCCTTGTCGCCGCAAACAACAACAAAATACCAACCACAGACCCAAGCCTCGAGACGGTCGTTCCCCCATCCTTATCAGGAGGGAGAAATAACAGGGGGCAGAAGAAATCATGAGAGTCATCATTGAACCTAACTACAACGAGCTGTCACGCTGGGCAGCCGAGTATGTGGCCGCCAAGATCAATGCCGCCAAGCCTACGGCCGAGAAACCCTTCAAGCTGGGATGTCCCACCGGTTCCAGTCCCCTTGGCCTGTACAAGCACCTCATCGACATGTACAAGGAAGGCAAGGTAAGCTTTGAGAACGTCATCACCTTCAACATGGACGAATACGTAGGTCTGCCCGAGGAGCATCCCGAGAGCTACCACAGCTTCATGTGGACCAATTTCTTCAGCCACATAGACATCAAGAAGGAGAACGTACACATTCTCAACGGCAACGCTGAGGACCTCGCAGCCGAGTGCGCAGCCTACGAGGCCGCCATTGAGGCCGCCGGTGGCATCGACCTCTTCATGGGTGGTATCGGTCCCGATGGTCACATTGCCTTCAACGAGCCCTTCTCCAGCCTCACCAGCCGCACCCGCGTGAAGAGCCTCACCACCGACACCATCATTGCCAACAGCCGTTTCTTCGACAACGACGTGAACAAGGTGCCCAAGACCGCCCTTACCGTAGGTGTAGGTACCGTGATGGATGCCAAGGAAGTCCTCATCGTCTGCAACGGCCACAACAAGGCACGTGCCCTGCAGCATGCCATCGAGGCAGGTGTCAGCCAGGAGTGGACCATCAGCGCGCTGCAGATGCACCCCCATGCTATCATCGTGTGCGATGAGGCGGCTACCGATGAGCTCAAGCACGGTACGTACAAGTACTTCAAGGACATCGAGAAGGACAACCTCTGATGCTTGGTGACTTTTTATCCGTCACTTAGGGAGGGTACGGTCAGTACCCTCACAGCAGACACAAGGAGGTGCGGCGAGCGGCCGCACCTCCTTTGCTTATTCTTTGCCCAGGAAAGTTTCGGGAGTCTTTCCCTGTCCCTCTTTCCCCCGTCGGTTATTTCTTCATTTCCGGGTAACTGATGCGTGTGTGATAGATACTTTTCAGTTTTTCGCAGAAGACCTCCTTGCAGGTAGAGATGTTCTCGAAGGTGATGGGACACCGGTTGAAATACCCCTCCTTCACCTGGATGTCCACGATGCGTTCCACCAGGTTGCTGATGCTCTCCTCCGAGTAGTCCTGCAGGGAGCGTGAGGCAGCCTCCACGGCATCCGCCATCATGAGGATAGCCTCCTCCAGTGTCGAGGGGTTGGGACCCGGGTAGGTGAATATCTCCTCGTTGACCTCCTTGCCCGGGTTCTGGTTCATGAAGGAGATGAAGAAGAAGCGCGTCTTGCTTCTTCCATGGTGCGTGGCAATGAAGTTCTTGATGCTTTCAGGCAGGTTGTGCTTCCCTGCCAGTTCCAGTCCGTACTTCACGTGCTGTATGATGATCTGTGCACTGTCCTCGTAGGCCAGCGTGCTGTGCGGGTTCACCCCCTGCTGGTTTTCCGTGAAAAAAGCCGGGTTCTTCAGTTTGCCTATGTCATGGTACAGTGCCGCCGTTCTTACCAGCTGCACGTTGGCCCCCAGTTTGTTGGCCACCTCAGCCGCCAGGTTAGCCACCTGCATGGAATGCTGGAAGGTGCCCGGAGCCTCCTCTGAGAGTCTGCGAAGCAAGGGATTGTTCACGTTCGAGAGTTCCACCAGCGTCACCATGGAAGTAAATTGGAACATCCTCTCAAGTGGGAAAAGCAAGGGATAGCACATCAGGAGCAGTCCGCCGTTGATGGCTATATATATATAGGTATCCGCCTTAACCCCCTCGATGTTGAAGAAGTTCATGTGCATGAGGTCCAGGCACAGGTAACTGAGCTCCGACGTGCCGATGACCAGGAGGCCTGCCAGGAAGATGTCTGATCGTTGCTGTAGCTGCTTGAGCGCGTAGATGGCCGTCATGCCCGCAGTAATCTGCACGCTGATGAACTCGAACGGCTTGTCTATGGCCAGCGTGCATAGCATGATGCTGATGATGTGACTGATGAATGCCGTTCGCGAGTCCATGAAGACGCGTATGATGATGGGCAGCATGCAGTAAGGAATGATGTACGGATTGGCCCAACCGTGACGTACCAGGATAAAGGTGACGATGGGGAAGAAGAGCACCATGATCCAGATGAGCAGCGAGTGTCTGAGACTCATGATGTAGTCACTGCGGAACTGGTGGAAGAAGAAGAACAGGCAGATGGCTGCTATGGCGATGTAGAGCAGCTGTCCTCCCGACTGGCTCCACAGTTCCGCCTGCGTCTTGCTCCGTTCCGCCTCATGCCTTTCGTAGGAAACCAGTTTCTCCATGATGGAAGGCGTCACTATCTGCCCCTTATCGACTATTTTCTCTCCCGTCTGCACCCTTCCCGAGAAGATGGTCACCAACTGGTTGATTTCCTGCTGCTGGTTGATACTCTTGGCTGCATCATACCGCAGGTTCGGGTTGATGTAGCGGTCCAGTTTGATACCGAGCAACAGCGGTCTCATCATGGAGTCCATGGCCATGATTTCCTCATATACCATCTTCTCCGACTTCAACCTCTTGGCAGGCACTATCACACTCTCGTTGAAGGT
>CALZGT010000063.1 GCA_945787235.1 uncultured Prevotellaceae bacterium | reverse complement strand
AATCCGCCTCCTGAAAAACAGAACGATACATAGCATATCGCTGCAATGTGGGTTAGGACGTTCTATCAGGCCTGCCATGGCCATGCTACCAAGGATAATAACCATGAAGCATGATGTTCTACCTTGGATTACATAGGTCTTGGGACATACTAAATCCGTCTATTTACTCGGTATGCGGCTTCGGAGTGCCTTGGCGCACTTTCATACAACATTTCTTTCATTTTTGTAACAAATCCTTTAAAAAATGACACAAGAATCGTATATACGAAAGTAAACGCTTGGTCATCCGAAAAATATGTTCTATCTTTGCACCGCCTTTCATACTATGAAATGCTCTGCAATGACTACAATGCCTTAGACAATATGACAATTCAAACCTAAATAAATTCCTTAATTTTAAAAACAATGAAATGCTTTTTACTTGCTGCCGCTCTTACACTCGGTGGAGTGCAGACGGCCAATGCCCAAGCCACTTGGGAAGTAGGTCAGGACATCACTTCCGAAGAAGGTCTTGGCTGGGGCAATCTCAGTTTTGAAAATGACCCCTTTGATTACTGGACACTGGAATCCAGCAAAGGTAGTTTCACAAAAACAGGCAGCAACCTCTTTGAGGTGTATGACGGAGCCGATGTAGATCTCTACCAGTACGTCAAACTGCCTGCCGGTAAGTACAGCGTAGAGTGCCAGGCCTATTACCGCTGTGGTAACTCATGGGCTGACGACCCCTCGGTATTTGGTACTGCCGACTGGCAGGACAATGCCCTGCTCTATGTGCAGAACGGTACCTATACCCTGGACGATGCTGCCGAGAAGTTTGAGGCTTCGCGCACCTTCCAGTCTCCCTTGATGCCCCGTCTCTATCCCATGCAGTACGAGCAGCTCTATGTAGATGAGATTAAAGAAGGATGGGACATGTCCGACGGCTTCTATACCGTGAGTGGTGGTGCACAGGTATGGGGTCCCTGCTCGGTGCCCGGTTCCAAGGTATGGTTTGAGGAAGGTCTTTATGCCCCTGAAGAGACAGAGGACGGCGTATATTACAACCATGTGGATTTCTGGCTGGCTGAAGACGGCTATGTACGCATTGGTATCAGCAAGATGGCTGTCCGCTCTGCCGACTCCTTCATGGCTACCAACTTCAAACTTTACTATCAGGGCGAAGTAGATCCTGCCACAGTTGAACTCATTGCCCTACAGGAGGAGGTTCAGGACCTGCAGAACCAGCTCTCCAACCTCTGCGACAAGTATGTGGCAGAAGGCAGCCTCTATACCCTTATAGTAAAAGAGGTAGAGGAACTGCAGTATGAGACCGAGACCAAGGAACAATGCCAGGCTGCCAAGGCCCTGCTCTCAGAGACCTACAACAAGATTGAGGCCTGTGTGGCTACCTACGAGAAACTGGTAGCTTGCCTGCCTGCCATGGATTATCTCATCGGCAACACCGAATACGAGGGTTATGAAGCCTTCAATGCCGTCTTCAAGAAGGCTGTCAAGTCCACCGACCCCGAAGGCAACCTGGAGAACGAGACACTCGACTTCTACGAGAATATGTACAACGAGCTCATGTCAGCCCGTGGTGCATACCTCATGACCCAGGAGAAGGTGAACGGTGCCTACAACTTCTCGGCCACCATCAACAATGCCTTCCTCTGCGACAATGAATACACCCCCGTTTGGAACGAAGACATCAAGCAGTATGAGTTCCCCTTCATAGAGGGTATTTCAGATGAGCTCCAGCCCGAAAACACCTGGGCCAACATCCAGGAAAAGGACTATAAGGAAGCCAAGGCTGAAGCAGGTCGCGAAGAATGGATTCCCATTGCCGACAACGTAAGCATCACCCAGGACAAGACAGCAGAAGGCAAGTGGGTCATCAACACCACCACCTGGCACGGCAACGGCTTCGATGCCCTCACCGTACAGCATGGCTACATAGCCATCGGCGGCTGGACAGCAGAGCCCACAGGCAATCCTGAGTTCCTGACCCAGACCATCACGGGCCTGCCCAACGGATACTACTCTATGTCCGCCCTCCTCTGCAATGCAGGTGCCGATGTCTCACCCCTCCAGTACGTATTCATCCGTACCTCCGAGACTGAAGAAAAAGCCAACCTGACCCAGAAGGGCAACCCCTGGTGGGGTGGCGACAAGAGCCAGTGGCGCAGCACCGTATGGCAGAAGCTCGACACCAAGATGGTTCAGGTGACAGACGGCAAGGTAACCATCGGTTCTGCTTCCGACGCCTTCTATGCCGTTACCGGATTCCAACTCTACTACTACGGTGAGACACCCGACTTCAACGGACTCTTCGAGAGCTATGGCCAGGAGGTCATCCAATTGTACTATGACCTTGTAAATGGTGGCGAGGAGGCCATAGGTCTCTGGCCTGGCGACATTGCGGCTGCCTGTGCCATTCTGGACAATATTGTAGAGATTGGCGACATCGAGGATATCGAAAATACCGCATTCATCAAGACTATCAACAGCGAGGAGGAATATGCGGCTGCCATCCAGACCCTGCAGAACGCCAAGGCATACATTACCACTGCCAAGGCTGCCATTGCCGACTTTGCCAATACCTGCGACAAGTTCGATAAACTGCAGAATGCCAACGAAGGCAATGATAAGGTACGGAGTATTCTCGACATGGCATTTGCCACCATCGCAGAAATTGGCAGCGGTGAAAACGACACCTACAAGATGGCTGAGGCTGTGGCAGCAGACTATACCGGCTACAACGAATACATCGCCCTGCTGAACAAGGCTGCGGCCATGAACAACGCCGAGGTAAATGCCGTCATCGAGAGTCAGGTAGCCTATCTGAGCGAGAACTATGCCCCCCGCGCCAAGATGGACGAACTGCTCTATGCCCTGAGTTCACCCTACAACGCAGCACTTATTGCCGACCTGGGCAACGCAAGTCCTGAATCACCCGTTGAGATTACCCACTTCCTCATCAACCCCAAGTTCAACGAGGGCAACAAGGGCTGGAACGGTGACATGGGCGCAGGTGACTTCTGGACCCTGGAAGGCGTAGGCGAGGCTGACGAGGAAGGCCGCTATGAACGTATGACCAACAAGGCCCACATCTATACGGTAGAACGTTGGAACACCAATTTCGACATCAACCAGACGCTCTATGCTATGCCTGCCGGTCTGTACCGTCTGGAA
Source organism: uncultured Prevotellaceae bacterium (assembly GCA_945787235.1). Taxonomy (GTDB): domain Bacteria; phylum Bacteroidota; class Bacteroidia; order Bacteroidales; family Bacteroidaceae; genus Physcousia. Next base: position 8,552 of record CALZGT010000063.1, on the reverse strand, counting down.
GTACACGCCTTCTATCGTGACAACGGAGGTGCCGCCGGTGCATACGACAACTGGTGGAACAAGGCAGGATGCAGCATCGAGGACTGGGAGACGAAGCGTGCAGAAATCTATGCCAACGCCAATTCTGCATACGTAACCTCCATTGCATCCATTACTCCCGAAGAGATGTCGCACATCGCCTACATCAATGGCTGGGAGGAAATAGACGAGAACGGAACCATGGGTCCCATAGCCGTACAGAATGTAGATGCCGAAGAAGGCAAGGAATACGATTATCCCTGGGACACCCGCGTGACAGCCGACGAGGAGGAAGGTATATACTACTACTATCCCAACTCACACTATGGTGCTGCCTGCCGTCTGTTCCTGAACCAGGATGACTACATCAACGTGGTGGAGACAGGTTTGGCCGAAGCTGGCAACCTGACCGTAGGTATCCGCAACCTTGACCACATCGACAATGACTGGACCTGCTTCGACAGTTTCAAACTCTATTACTGTGGCAAGACCCTGCCCAATGCTATCCAGGGCATCCAGAGCCAGTCTAACGGCAAGGCATACTACAACCTGAACGGTGTGCGCATATCTGCTCCCCACAAGGGTGTCAACATCGTGAAGACGGCTGACGGAACCGTACGCAAGTACATCGTAAAGTAAGTACATAAGTACCATTCATCCCCTATGGAGGATAGATTACGTGAGGTAATCTATCCTCTTTTTTTTTCAAAAAAACAACTTTTATTTTCAATTTTGATACATAGTTCAATTTTGTTTGCTTTTAAATAGTCTATATTCTTAATATTTACTATCTTTGCATCAGTTTCTGACATATATTACCCATCCATGGATGCAAATGGACATAAAACAGCCAACCCCGGCAGATACACATAAAAAACATATTTACCTTATATAAAACCTAATTATTAACCTAATTTCAAACAAGTATGAAAAAGACATTACTTGCATTGGGTATGGGCCTCGTAGCTACGGCTTCCATGGCACAGACCTTCCCCATCAAGATGGGGTTTGAAAATGCTGACAAGGCAGACTGGTATCACTGTAAGTTTGCCAACTACGTCGGTGACAATCAGTTCGGTGACTGGGTAAATCCCAATTTCGAAACAACCACTTGGCTGGAGCAGAGTGCTGAGGCTGCCAAGAACGGTGAGTATGGTTTCTTCCTGCAGGGTGCGGAGAAGAAGAACCCCTGGGACCGTGGTTTCAAACTGGCCAACGTACCCATCCAGGAAGGTAAGAGCTACCGTATGAGCTTCTGGATAAAGGGTGACGAGGGCAAGGTGCTGAAGGCTTACCTCTCCAAGGGTGTTGAGCAGCTTGACAAGTCATTCGTAGATCCCAAAGGCAACGCCTGCTATGGTGCCAACGGTTCCGATGATTACACCCTGACCTCCAGTGACTGGACACACGTTTCCTTCGTAGCCTACAACCATGGTGCGCAGTGCTACAATGACGTGCTGACCAACACCGCATGGATGGGTGGTGCCGTAGTAGGCAACTGCGTTCCCGAGTCACTCTGGGAGGCTGCAGGCATCAACGAAAGCAACAAGGACAAGACTTACCGTGAATTCTGGAACGGTACCATTCCCGAGATTTACTTCGCCATCATCAATCTCTATGATGAAGGTTCTTTCTGTATAGATGATATCCTCATCGAAGAGGACAAGTATTTCGCACAGGCTACCAGTGACGGTGTCGTCATCAAGCTCGACTTCGGCTACGCCACCAACATTGCCTCACTGGCTACTGCCAGCAAGAGCGGTGAATTCCTCCTGCTCGATGCCAACCAGTTCACCGTGAAGAAGGGTGACGAGGTGCTGGAGATTGCCCAGGTAGAAGCACAAACAGACGGCTACGTATATATCTGGCTCAACGAATCAACCGATGTAGAGGGTCTGACCGTAAGCTTCACTCCTGCTGAGGACTGCCCCCTTCAGTATGGCGAAAACAAGCGTCCTGCCAACAACAACGACCCCATGAAGGTATATGGCTTCGAGAACGAAGCCATCTATGAGGTGACCTACATCGATGCTATGCAACATGAAATAGGTATGCCCGAGCTGCTCAGCTGCGTACCTGAGAACGGTTCGTTTGACCTCAGCGACATCAGCAATGGTATCACCATGACCTTCGACATGCCCATTGATGCTACATACTCATCCGTGCTGGACTTCGATGGCGATGATATGAGCAAATGGGAAGTAAAGGCCGGTGAAAACAACAAGACCCTCGTACTCAACTATGACGGTACATTGAAGAATGGTACCTACAACCTCACTTTAGAGGTGTACAACGAGGCCGGTAACGCTACCGAAGTGGTATATAATTTCAACCTCGGTTCTACAGCCTACGATCCCGAAGCATCCGTTGAACTGATGTTCGACAGCCAGTTCGAGGCTTGCAACAACGGTTCATTCCCCAACAACGGTAGCATGGTAAGTAATAAAGATGGTTCCATCGGTACTCCCGGCGAAGGCCGTGGTAGTGGTCCCCGTGTGTTCACCGACTTTGCTGAAGGTGGTCAGTTCACCGCAGCCCTCTACCTGCGTGACTGGGAAGACGGCTTTTATTATCAAGTAGGTACGCGCGAGGATGAAAAAATCATGGCGGCTCCTGGCAAGACCAACGTATCCTTCACCTACTGCAACTGGAAGGGAGATACCCAAAATATCGTAGTGGATGTATTCGCTGTCAACGATGACAATACTGAGGGCGAGACCCTTTGGACCAACGCAGATGCTCCCTACACAAAGACTTTCAACGTAAATGGTGGCAAGGCTGCCGTGAAGGATGCTCCTGAAGTGGTTATTCCCATCACCCTGGAGGAAGAGACCCGCATCGGTGTACGCATCAAGGGTACCGGTGAGTATCTGATTGCCAACGTAAAGATAGAGTCAGTACCCGATATCGCCGGCGTAGAGTACAAGTCTGAACTCTGGAAGGCCGTCGCTGCTGCATACGAATTCTACTACACCAACGACCCCGCAGCCAACGAGCGTTACAGCGAGAGCAAGGAATTCGAGGCACTCGATGAGCTTATTAATAAGTACTCTGACGTTGGCGATCCTACCAACTGGGCAGAGATGGGTATGACCTCTCCTTCTCAGTACAAGGAGGCTACACAGGGTGTCAAGGACGCTACAAAGGCAGCTCAGGACTACAAGACCACCATCGATACCTATGACGAGTACCGCATGGAGGATGGCAAGGTAGCACAGTTGCTCGCCGCAATTGCCGACACCAAGATTGCCCAGTTGGAGTGCGCCAAGATTCTCACGGAGACCTTCAACACCTATAAGGACCAGGCACTTACCGCTACGGAGGAACTGAAGTCGGCTACCGACATCATGGTGAAGAACTACATCCTGGTACGCCGCTGGAAGGGTGATGTCGTGAAGGCTACAGGCGAGGACGCTGGTGGTCAGGTAGGCAACATCGGCCTGAGCGCAGCCCTCTATCGTATCAACACTGCCATCAAGACCATCGAGGCTATGGCCAACAACGGTGCTGAACTGGATGACAACGACATGGCCGTATTGGAGAAGGCACAGGCTGCCATCAGCGATGATGACAACATTGCCAACGCCCTGAAGCAGGTAGCTACCAAGGTTTACTACAAGGCTATGCAGAACCCCGACGTGAAGGATGAATTCTTCAAAGAGCAGTGGAACGAGGAGACCATGGAGCAGATTTCTGACGGAACCTACGACTTCTCCTTCTTCATGAAGAACCCCAACATCTACATCCAGACTGACAATGACCAAATTGCCGGCAGCCTTGAGGCTACCAACATAGGTACCGAGGAAGAGCCCGTGAATGTATATTCCGGTGCAGCATGTCCCGGATGGACCTTCAGCGAAATCACAGGATGGAGCACCTGGTCAACAGGTTGGGACAACTTCAAGTCTGCAGACGTGCCCGTAGAGGCCATGGCCAGCAACTGGGGTGGCAGCTACACCATCAGCCAGAAGATTGAGGACCTGCCCGCAGGTCTCTACAACGTGGGTGGTGCCGTCAACGAGCGCGATGCCTTCCACGAGGATAGCTACTTCTTCGTACAGGTAGGTGAAGACGGTGAACTCATCACAATGCCTTGCCCCAACCAGGGTCAGAGTTGGAACAATACTCCCAACCTGTGGACAGCACGCCGTGATGGTATCTGGCACGAGGGTAATGAGATTACCGAGGATGTACTGGACGAGAATGGCGAAGTCATCGTAGCAGGTCCCGGTGAGGAAGGTCCCGCAGCCGACAACTACATCGAGATTCTGGACGGCAAGTTGACCATCGGTGCTCACGCCGGTGCCACCGACTCTCACATCTTCATCAACAAGTTCGGCATCAAGATAGTAGGCCGCAGTGCCAACTTCGACTATGCCAGCAACGACTTCTGGACGGGTGTTGAGTCTGTTAAGGACAACAAGGTGGTAAGCGTAGCCGTTTATGACATCAACGGACGTCAGAAGTACAATGCTACCAAGGGTATGAACATCGTGAAGCGTGTTTACAGCGATGGCAGCGTGAAGGTGGGCAAGTACCTCGTGAAGTAAAATGAAAGGTTCAATAATCCGAAACAAGAACCAATAACAGTAAAATGAGCATGGAAGACGAAAGTTTTCCATGCTTTTTTTGTATATATAAGCAAGGTTTAGTAACTTTGCACAAGCGTTGAAAAATCATTTTTAATCATCAATAACCAACCAAAATGACTAACTTATTCTCACTTGAAGGAAAGAATGCGTGGATTACCGGAGCCGCCTACGGAATCGGTTTTGCCATTGCAGAGGCATACGTCAAGGCGGGTGCCAAGAACATCGTTTTTAATGTGCGCAGCGAAGAGGCTTGCCAGAAGGCACTGGATGCCTACCATGCCGCCGGCATACACAACGTGAAGGGTTACGTGTGTGACGTAACGGACGAGGTGGCCGTGAAGGCTCTGGTGGAGAAGATTCACGCTGAGGTGGGCCAGATAGACATCCTGGTGAACAATGCCGGCATCATCAAGCGCATCCCCATGCACGAGATGAAGCGCGAGGAGTTCCAGCAGGTCATCGACATCGACCTCGTAGCTCCCTATATCTGTGCCGCAGCCGTACTGCCCGAGATGATGGAACGCCGTGAGGGCAAAATCATCAATATATGTTCCATGATGAGCGAACTGGGACGCGAGACGGTAAGTGCCTATGCTGCTGCCAAGGGTGGACTGAAGATGCTCACCCGCAACATCTGCTCAGAGTATGGTGAATACAACATACAGTGCAACGGCATTGGTCCGGGCTACATCGCCACTCCCCAGACCGCTCCCCTGCGCGAACGCCAGGCTGACGGCAGCCAGCATCCCTTCGACAGCTTTATCTGTGCCAAGACACCCGCAGGCCGCTGGCTCAATCCCGAGGAACTGGGCGGTCCCGCCGTCTTCCTCGCCTCCAAGGCTTCCGATGCCGTCAACGGACACATCCTCTACGTGGATGGAGGCATACTGGCCTACATCGGCAAGCAGCCCAAATAACAGGAGGTGCACTGTATCTGTGCACCATTAAGCATAACAGTAGGTGCGCTGTCTCAGTTTAGCATGAGCAATATTTCCCTCATGGTGCGCTGAGTCAGCGCACCTCCTTTATTCTGGCGTAATTATCCTCAATGAGCCGCTCCAGCTTTTCCATACTTATACACAGGTCTGTGGATACCTGTGCATAAACCTGTTCAATGGTAACAGGCGCATCGTCTGTCTCCAGAAACAATCGGTCGGAAGGACAGCGTAGAAGGGACTCCCTGTTATACCTGATGCCAAAGGACACATATAATCCCGCCTGGATAATCTGCTCCAGTTGCTGCGGTTTGCCACGAAAACCATGCCATATCCACGCCTGCGTAGGACGCATCTCCCTGCGCACACGCAAAAGTTCCTCCTGCGCCTTGACACAATGGATGATGACTGGCACATGATATTGTTCGCTCAGCAGAATGTGCTGCCTGAACTTATCCACCTGCTTTTCCACAGGCACGGTGCATAACTTGTCAATACCGCACTCACCCACAAAGGAAAAATGACCCTCGCTGAATGGATGCTCCCCCATGGTGCAGTGAGACACTGCACCTCCTAACGAGGGAAGTGGAGCATCATCCATGGGATGCACCCCCAGGCTGTCCACGTTTTGAACAATAGACAATACATGTTCAAAACTTCCTTCCCTTGGCCGGTGCGTATGAATGTCTATCAGCATAGCATCATCTGTTTGGCCACCTCCCAGATGACCATTCCCGTGGTAACTGACACATTCATACTATGTTTGGTGCCAAACTGCGGAATCTCCAAACATCCGTCACTCTCATCTATTACTGCCTGCTGCACCCCCTTCACCTCATTGCCCATCACCACGGCATAACGCTGCCCCACCTCCACGCGGAAGTCCTGCAAGAGCGTACTTCCCTCACACTGTTCTATGGACATTACAGTATAACCTTCATCTTTCAGCCATTTCACACATGCCAGCGTGTCCTTGAAATACAGCCAATCGACACTCTCCTCGGCTCCCAGAGCCGTCTTGTGAATCTCCGTATGGGGCGGTTGGGCCGTTATGCCACACAGACAGAGCCTTTCTACGCGGAAAGCATCGCAGGTGCGGAACACACTCCCTACGTTATAAAGGCTCCTAACATTATCCAGCACTACCACGAGCGGCATCTTGTCCGACTCCTTGAACTCCTCCACATTGAGGCGGTTCATCTCAGTTATCTTCAGTTTTCGCATATCATCCAGGAAAAATGGGGTTCATTTATCTTAGTTCTTCCTTACTTGCCTGTTCATTTTCTGTTCACAAAGGTACAAAACTTGTGGAAAAGATAACTATAACTTTTCGAAAAAAAAGTGCTAAAAAACTTGTTGGAATGAAAAACAGGGTTCGTAATTAAGAAATTGAAACCGCAAAATAAGTTAGCAAAAACTTAAAAAATACTTTTAGACAGCCTTTTTTCCACTTATACACCCGATATTTGGCATAAAGTTATTAACTTTGCAGTTGTGAACAGATGTGCATAAATATGGCTCATGCTTCCCTAAACCATATAGAATGAGAGAGAAGCACGCCATGCAGGGGTGTTCATTGTCTGTGGATAAGAAAACACCTAAGTTTCATAACTTCATAAGCAAGAAAAAACGTAAAAACTTATCGACGCTATGCACAGGCTATCATTAACAACATAATTATTCCTTTTTTAAAAAAATAAATAAAAGAATTATAATATGATTACTGTTGATAACAAGTGGAAGGAACTGGGCTACGTAGGAGAACCCATTCCTGAGGGTACAGACCTCAAGGCAGAGATACGCCGCATGTGCAAGGAGAAGAATGCCGTCATCATGGCACACTACTACACCGAGGGGGAGGTGCAGGACATAGCAGACTTCATCGGAGACTCGCTGGCACTGGCACAGAAAGCTGCCCAGACGGATGCCGACATCATCGTGATGTGCGGCGTACACTTCATGGGTGAGACCAACAAGATACTCTGCCCGGAGAAGAAGGTGCTGGTGCCCGACCTGAATGCTTCCTGTTCGCTGGCCGAGAGTTGCGATGCCAAGGAGTTCAAGGCATTCATTGATGCACATCCAGGCCATACGGTCATCAGCTACGTGAACACCACGGCAGCTACCAAGGCGGTGACGGACATCGTGGTGACGAGTGGCAATGCCCGCAAGATTGTGGAGAGTCTGCCTCAGGATGAGAAAATCATCTTCGGTCCGGACCAGAACCTGGGCAACTACATCAACAGCATCACGGGTCGTCAGATGGTGCTGTGGCACGGTGCATGCCATGTCCACGAACGTTTCTCGGTGGAGAAAATCCTGGCACTGAAGGCGGAGCATCCTGGGGCCAAGATATTGGTACATCCTGAGTGCAAGGGTCCGGTGGTACGTCTGGCCGACAAGGCGGGCAGTACGGCTGCCCTGCTGCAGTACAGCAAGGAGAGTGATGCCACGGAGTTCATCGTGGCTACGGAGAGCGGCATCCTGCACGAGATGCAGAAGGCATGTCCCGAGAAGACCTTCATCCCTGCACCTCCCAATGACAGTACCTGTGCCTGCAATGAGTGCAACTACATGAAACTCATCACCCTGCAGAAGCTCTATAACTGTCTGAAATATGAATGGCCTACCATCGAGGTGGATCCCGAGATAGCAGAGAAGGCTGTCCGACCCATCCACAGGATGCTGGAAATGTCGTAGGGGGAGCATAAGTTCAACTATACACAATGAACTATGCACTATGAACTCCTTTCCGACCTCGCCCTGATTCTGGCCGTAGCCGGCGTAGTCAGTGTGGTCTTCAAGCGGTTGAAGCAACCGGTGGTGCTGGGCTATATCGTAGCAGGATTCCTGTCCGGCCCCCACATGCCCTATACCCCCACGGTGGATGACGTGGAGGGTATCAACCTGTGGAGTGAGATAGGCGTCATCTTCATCATGTTCTCGCTGGGACTGGAGTTCAGCTTCAAGAAAATACTGAAGCTGGGTATCTCGCCCATCCTCTGTG
>CALZGT010000062.1 GCA_945787235.1 uncultured Prevotellaceae bacterium | reverse complement strand
ACAGGGAAAACAGGGGACTTCACCCTGCACAGGAGAAGAAAAACGGAAGAAGAGCTCAATATTTCCGTTCAAAAGTTGCATAGTACGGCAGAAAAGTGTAATTTTGCACTCCGAAATGATGAGGTTCGATGTAGCCACATTCAGCATTAAGGTAAAAAGATTCAATAGTCGGATGAAAAAACAGAGTATTTTTGAACGTCCGCTGTGGGTTTCCCTCTTCGCACTCACGGCAGCCATCGTATGGGGATGTGCCTATCCTCTCATCAAATTGGGATTTGAAGAATTCCGCATCACCCCCGACCAGACAGGCAGCAAGATGCTCTTTGCCGGGATTCGTTTCTTTCTGTCAGGAGTCATCATCTTGGTGATGGCCCTCAGCATGCGTCGGCCGTTGGCCCTTCGCAAGACAAGCGACACATGGTTCATCCTCCTTTATACCCTGCTGAACACCACCCTACACTACATGTTTTTCTACATCGGTCTCTCCCACGCTCCAGGAGCGCGTTCCGCCATCCTCAACTCCCTGAGCGTCTTCTCCGTCGTCATTCTGGCCTGCCTCTTCTTCAAGAGTGACAAGATGACCACCCGAAAAGCAATGGGTTGCGTATTGGGCTTTGGCGGAATCCTTGCCTTGAACATGGGCGATGCGGACAACACCCATTTCACATGGTTGGGTGATGGCATGATTATCCTGAATGCCCTCTCCAGTGCAGCCGCCTCCCTGATGACCCGCGGTCTCTGCCAGCGAATCAACGTCTTCGTGGGTACTGCCTACAGCTTGGGATTCGGCGGACTCCTGCTCGTGCTGGCGGGACTGACCCTGGGAGGCACCCTACCCCACGTGACTTTATTGGGCATCCTCTACCTCATTCTGCTCATAGGCATCAGCACCATAGGCTTTACCTTGTACAACCGTCTGCTGACGTGTAATCCCATTGGCAAGATAGCCATCTACAACTCCCTCATCCCCATCGTAGGAGCCGTGACCAGTTGTCTGTGCCTCGGCGAACCATTTTATAGTAAATACATCGTGGCAGGCGGCCTGGCTACAGCTGGGATATATATCATCAATAAACGTGGGTGAGAAAAGTAGAGAGGTTATAGGTTATCGAAAAGTTGAGAGGTTATGGGTTATTGGTTATCGAAAAAGGTTATAGTAGATGTACCAGTATATTCGGGTTAAAGTTCTCATCCACTATTGAGCAGCCATAGCCTATAACCTCAAACATACCATAACCCCTTCGATAACCAATAACCTATAACCCATAACCCATAACCAATAACCAATAAGCAATAACCAATAAGCAATAACCCCACAACTCTAAACTCTAAACAATCATGGTTCGACAATGCTTCATTATCTTCGGCTGCCTCGCATTAGGGGAGTTGATTGTATGGCTGACGGGGACAAGCATCCCAGGCAGCATCATAGGTATGCTGCTGCTGACAGCCTTTCTTCAAATGAAAGTCGTGAAACTGGAATGGATAAAGGGTATGACAGACTTCCTCATCTCCAACCTCGGTTTCTTCTTCGTACCCCCTGGCGTAGCCCTCATGCTCTACCTGGACGTCATACAAGCAGAACTGCTGCCCATCACGGTGGCCACGGTAGGCAGTACCATCGTGGTACTCATCGTAACGGGATGGACCCATCAGATTTTCAAGAAAAAATAACCCCAACACATCATCATGGAGATACTACACAATGACATCGTGCTGTTGGCCCTCACCTTCGGCACCTATTTCGCTGCACGCCAGTGTCAAAAAAAGACAGGTTGGGTCATCATGAACCCCATCCTGCTGACCATCGCCCTGCTCATCCTCTTTCTCAAGGTGGCAGGCATCAGTTACGAGACCTACCATAAGGCAGGCAGCTACATCGACTTCTGGCTCAAGCCCGCCATCGTGGCACTGGGTGTCCCCCTCTACCAGAATCTCTCGCAGATACGCAAGCAGTTCCTGCCTATCTTCCTCTCGCAGTTGGTAGGCTGTGTGGCCGGAGTGGTCAGCGTAGTCCTCATTGCCCAGGCGTTGGGTGCAAGCCGTGAGGTCATCCTCTCCCTGGCTCCCAAGTCCGTGACTACTCCCATCGCCATGGAGGTATGCCAGAGCATGGGAGGCATCCCCTCCCTCACGGCCGCCATCGTTGTCTTGGTGGGGTTGTTCGGCGCAGTCTTCGGTTTCAAGATTCTGGAAGTATGGCACGTACGCAATCCCTACTCACAAGGGTTGAGCCTGGGCACAGCCTCCCATGCCGTAGGCACCTCGCGTGCTATGGAGAAAGGTCAGCACTACGGGGCCTACGCCTCCCTAGGGCTCATCCTGAACGGTGTCCTCACAGCCCTGCTCACACCATTCATTCTGAAGCTGATTATATGACACGGGCGTTTTCAGACAGCCCCCTTAAACCCATTTTGACTACATTAACGTGAGTTCGATGAATAGGAGGTGCGGCGAAACACCGCATCTCCTATTCATCTGCGAGTTTTGGCATTCATCGAACTCACGTTATATTACACGCAGATGTGCATAATCCTTTAGAAGAGGAAAGAGAGAAAGGTTGCCGCGAGTAATAAAGCTCAAGGGACATGAACCACCAATCAAAAAGAAAACGACGCATATAACGAACCGAATAGAACCTGGCTTAATGCTTCACCCTGAAAATCTTATAACCCAAGGCGGCTACAAAGATGGTCATGAGGGGACTAAGGTAGTTGAAGAAGCAGTACGGGAAATATATAAGCGTGCCGACACCCAGCACGGAAGCCTGTGTCATGCCACAGGTATTCCAAGGGATGAGGACGGACGTAACCGTCACACAATCCTCGGTCGTACGGCTGAGCAGACGCGCTTCATAGCCCCGCTGACGGTAGGTGTCACGAAACATACTGCCAGTAAGGATGATGCTGAGGTACTGGTCGGCCGTGACGATATTGAGAAAGACACCCACCAAAGAGGTACTGCCCACAAGCGTCATCGTGTTGCGTACTAGACGGAGTACGGCCTGCATGATGCTATCGACCATCCTCGTAACGGTCATGGCAGCCCCGAAGATGGTAGCACAGAGGATAAGCCAGACGGTGCCCATCATGCCACTCATGCCACGTGTCGCCACCAGGTCATTGAGCGCAGGCACCCCCGTATCGAGCGATGTCTCGCCCGACACCAAGATCATGGTGGCGCGGAAATGGCGTGCCAGCACACCATGATCAGTGCCTCCTATCTGGTCTAGGAGATGCCCCTGACAGAGTACTGCCATGACACAAGCCATGAAGGCAGAGAGGAAAAGCACGACGATGCTGGGCAGCCGGCGCGCTATCATGAGTGCCGTAGCAGCAGGGACAAGAAGCAGCCAAGGAGTGAGGTTGAAGGTGTGGGAAAGTCCCTCACGTACCTGAACCACCTGACTGAAGCCCGAAGGGGCACGCCAGAGTCCTTCGAATGCGAAAATCAACAAGGTGATGATAAAGGTCGGAACGGTAGTGTACATCATGTAGCGGATGTGGGTGAAGAGCGGAGTTCCCACCGTTGAAGCCGCCAGCACGGTGGTGTCGCTGAGCGGTGAGATCTTGTCGCCGAAATAAGCTCCGCAGATAATGGCACCGGCCACCCAGCCTTCTGAGAACCCCAAGGTCTGTCCTATTCCTATCAATGCCACACCTATTGTGGCGATGGTGGTCCAGGAAGATCCTGTCATCACGCTGACTGCGGCACAGATACCACAGGCACTAAGCAGGAACCAGGAAGGGTGGAGCAGTTCCATGCCATAATATATGAACATGGGCACCACGCCACTCACCATCCATGCGCTGCTCAATGCGCCGATGAGCAAGAGGATGAGAAGAGCCTGTGAGATGCCCGACACCTTCTCTACGATGGCATCCTCAAACTGCTGCCAGGTGATGGAATGAGACACCAGCCCTACGAGGACGCAACAAGCAGCCGCCACAAGTAATGCTATCTGGCTGGCACCAGACAGAGCCTCGTCACCAAAGACACCGACTACACAAGCAATGAGTGCCACCAGAATAACCAGTGGCACACATGCTAACCATATTGAAGGTAGGGGCTTCATAAACAAACCAAGCTGCTATCAGGAGTCTGAGCATCAGGCTACCCTGTTCAACTTCTTGATGATGGAGAAGATGAAGAGGGCGGCAACCACACAGATGGCGGCCAGCACACCCCATACGATGGTCAAATCGAGTCCCCAGAGATAACCGGGAATCTGCACGAGGAAATTGCCCAGGGCTGTGGAAACGAACCATGCGCCCATCATCATACCCTTGTACTTGGGAGGAGCCACCTTGCTGACGAAGGAAATACCGATGGGGCTGAGCAGCAACTCAGCAAAGGTGAGGACGAGATAGGTGCTGACCAGAAGGTTGGGGGTGACATCGGCCATGTGGTCATTGACACCGTCAGTATAGGTAGGCGTAGGCAGGCCTATGGAACCGGCAATCATGATGAGATAGGCAGCAGCCGCAACGAGCATACCCAGACCAATCTTGACAGGAGCCTTTGGTTCCTTGCCCTTCTTGGCCAACCATCCGAAGAGCGCGATGCTGACGGGAGTAAGCATTACCACAAAACAAGCATTGAACTGCTGGAAGATGGGAGCAGTGACCGATACCGTATCGGGCAGCTGCGTATAGTTCCAGTAGAGGTAAGCGGCTGCCAGGGCGATGAGACCTGCACCCGTACCCTTGGCCTTGGCACTGGCACCCTGGAAGAGCGAGAAACCACCGAAGACAATGAAGATGGCAGCCACGAGGTTGGTGACATCAAACATCATAGACTGGACGCCCGTAGAGGACGTGGCCGTGTAGTCGCGCGCAAAGAAGGTGAGCGTCAGGCCATTCTGATGGAAAGCCATCCAGAAGAATACGACTACCGCCATGACAAGACAGAGGCACACGATGCGCTCACGCGTCTCGGCAGGCGACAGCTCATCGGCAGGAGCAGCCTCATCTGCCTTTTTGGCATCCTTCTTTGCCACGGTGATGACCTGCTTGAAGGTGGGCTTGCCGAAATAGTAAATCAAAATGGACACAATGAGTGAGGCACATGCCACGGCAAAGGCATAGTGGTAGGAATCCGCCTCACTGACACCCAGCGATGTCTGTGCCCACTCCATGATCTTGATGGCAGCCGTGGGGGCAAACATGGCACCCACATTGATAGCCATATAGAACAGAGAGAAGCCACTGTCACGCTTGTCGGCATAGCGGGGGTCGTTGTAGAGATCGCCCACCATGACCTGAAGGTTGCCCTTGAAAAGCCCCGTACCCATGCTGACCAGCAGCAGGGCTGCCGCCATGGCGATGATGGCCAGGGAATTGGCACCCAATGGGAGGGAAAGCAGCACGTAGCCGGCAAACATCACGAAGATGCCGATGGTGACCATCTTGCTGTAGCCGAACTTGTCTGCCAGGATTCCACCGAAAAGAGGCAGGAAATACACGAGCATGAGGAAACTGGAGAAGATGGTACTCGTCAGTTTCTCGTCAAACAGGAAATTTGCCTGCAGAAACAAAGTAAATACGGCCAGCATGGTGTAGTAACCAAAACGCTCGCCGGTGTTGGCCAAAGCCAGGGCCCAAAGGCCTTTAGGTTGTCCTTCAAACATAGTGAAATTGATTTAAATTAATAATTCGCGCACAAAGGTACAAAAAATATTAATAGATGTGACAGTATTTTGCATTATTTTATGTAATTTTGCATTAGAATAACACCGAATGACATACAGGATGAATTAAAATAGGTAATAATATGCAGACGAATTTATCATTCAAGCCCCGCTTGTTGGACTGCCTGAAGGGCTACAACAAGGAGACGTTCATGAAAGACCTGATGGCGGGCATCATTGTCGGTATCGTAGCACTCCCCCTGGCCATTGCCTTTGGCATTGCCTCCGGCGTATCGCCTGAGAAGGGTATCATCACCGCCATCATGGCCGGATTCCTCATCTCCCTGCTGGGTGGCACCAAGGTACAGATCGGTGGTCCTACGGGAGCCTTCATCGTCATCATCTACGGCATCGTGAACAATCCTGCCTATGGCATCCAGGGTCTCATCGTGGCCACCATCCTGGCCGGCGTAATGCTGGTAGCCCTGGGCTTGTGTAAGATGGGTACTGTCATCAAGTTCATCCCCTACCCCATCATCATCGGTTTTACGGCAGGTATCGCACTCACCATCTTCACCACGCAGATGGGTGACATCCTGGGCCTCACGGAGCAAGCCGTGGGCAAGAGTGGTGAACTGATACAGATTCCGCTGAAGACACCCGGAGACTTCGTAGGCAAGTGGATATGCTACTTTGAGCACATCAGCACCTTCAATGCCTGGAACTTCGTCATGGCCATAGCCTCCGTGCTCATCATCATCTTCTCCCCCAAGGCCTTCGCCAAGGTTCCTGTCCTCAACAAGATTCCTGGTTCGCTCTATGCCATCCTTCTGGTCACGGGCATCGTGCTGGTGCTGAAGCAGTTCATGCCTGAGGTACACATTGACACCATCGGTGACCGTTTCCAGATCAAGAGCCAGCTCCCCGACATGGTGGTGCCCAGCATTACCTGGGACATGATACGTAACCTGGCCCCCATAGCCTTCACCATAGCCATCCTGGGTGCCATAGAGAGCCTGCTCAGTGCCGCCGTGGCAGACGGTGTCATCGGTGACCGTCACGACTCGAATACCGAACTCATAGCACAAGGTGTAGCGAACATCGTGACACCGCTGTTCGGAGGTATTCCCGCCACGGGAGCCATAGCCCGCACGATGACGAACATCAACAACGGTGGACGCACTCCCATTGCGGGACTCATCCACGCCGTCGTACTGCTGCTCATCCTGCTGGTGCTGATGCCCTACGCCCAGTACATCCCCATGGCCTGTCTGGCAGGTGTGCTGGTCATCGTCAGCTACAACATGAGCGGTTGGCGCACCTTCAAGGGACTGCTGAAGAGTCCCAAGAGCGATGTCACCGTACTCATCGTCACCTTCCTGCTTACCGTCATCTTCGACCTGACCATTGCCATTGAGACTGGCCTCATCATTGCCTGTGCCCTGTTCATCAAGCGTGTGATGGAGACGAGCAAGATCAGTGTCATCGAGAAGGAAATCAACCCCGACGAGGAGGCCAACATGAGTGTGAACAACGAGAACCTCATCATCCCCGAAGGCTGTGCGGTATATGAAATCAACGGTCCGTATTTCTTTGGTATCGCCAACAAGTTTGACGAACTGCAGAGCAACATAGGCAGGAAGCGTCCCAAGGTACGTATCATCCGCATGCGCCGCGTCCCCTTCATCGATTCCACGGGTATTCACAACCTGACCACCCTCATCGAGATGAACCACAAGGACGGCACGCACGTCATCCTCTCGGGTGTCAACGAGAAGGTTCACGAACAGTTGCAGAAAAGCGGTTTCTACGAGCTCATGGACAGCCACCACATCTGCCCGAACATTGACACCGCACTGGAAAGGGCGAAGGAGATAATTGGGAACAATTAAGGTAGCCCATGCTTCCCCTCGCCATCATAGGAATGGGTCAGCGCGGCAGAGCCACGCTGGAACGCCTCCGCTTCATCCATGAAGCAGAGGTGGTGATGCTGTGCGATGCCCATGCCGAGGCACTCGCGGCAGAGCGTCCTGCCCGTTTCGCGTCTGCAAGAACCACCACGTCATGGCAGGAAGTCATCGCGGCAGAGGAGGTGGAGCTCATCTACATCTGCACCCCTTGGGACCAGCACGTGCATATCGCCGTGGAGGCCATGCAGCATGGCAAACACGTGGCCCTGGAAGTGCCCGCAGCCATGACCGTACGTGAGTGTGAACTCCTGGTGCGTGTCTCGCTGTGGACAGGACGGCACTGCGTCATGCTGGAGAACTGCTGTTACGACACCTGGCACCTGGGCATACACGAGATGGTGCGCCAGGGACGACTGGGACGTATCACGCACCTGGAGGGTGCCTACATTCACACCCTGGGAGCACAATGGATGGGGCAACTGAGACAGGAGCACAAAGGAAACCCCTACCCCACGCATGGCTTCGGTCCCATGTGCCAACTGCTGGATACCGATGACTATCCGGAGTTTCTGGTGAGCCTGAGCAGTCACCACGAGGGAACGGGCGACAACCTCAACGACACCCTGCTGAAGACCCGCAAGGGAGTCACCATGCTGCTGCAATACGACACGTCCACCCCACGTCCCTACAACCGCCTGCAGACGGTATGCGGAACCAAGGGATTTGCCCAGAAATACCCGCGTCCCACCCTGCAGTTGGAAGGCGAAGACCCACTCTACGACGAGGAGGCCGTGCGCTATGTAGAACAACAGATTCCGCCCCTCTTCCAGTCTCTCATGGAAGATGGCCGACAACTCGGGGTGCCCAACCTCATGAACTACATCATGGACCGCCGCCTCATCGACGGACTGCAGTCCGGGCTACCGCACCTGGACATGGAGGTCAGGGAAACCGCCCTTTGGAGTTCCATCACGGAACTGACAGAACAAAGCGCCCTGCGCGGAGGCGAGAAAATAGCAATCCCCAGATTCTGAAACGTCAGAATCCGGGGATTGCTAGTTATGCACAACTACGTAGCACTTCCTTTGCCCTCCTCATGCACCTCAATGCAGCATGAAGAGCCTGATGAACTCGTCACCTTCCAGTGAGCCACATCCACCCTCGCGTGCAGCCCGCTCGCTGAAGGTCTGCACCGCGTCCGGTTCTATGCCCGGATACCAGATGGCAAAGGGCACGGGCTCATTGGTATGGGTGCGCAACTTACAGGGTGTCGGGTGGTCGGGCAGAAGGGCGATGGCCACGGGCTCATCCTTCAGTCCCTCCAGGATGGGTTGCACGAGCCTGTGGTCCAGGTCGGTGATGGTCTGGAGTTTCAAGGGCACACTCCCGTCATGCCCAGCCTCATCGCTGGCCTCTACGTGGAGATACACGAAGTCATCTTGCTTAAGGGCCTCCAGGGCAGCCTGTGCCTTACCCTCGAAATTCGTATCATACAGTCCCGTGGCACCGGGAACATCAATTACGCGGAGTCCGGCATAACGTCCGATGCCCCTGATGAGATCCACGGCCGTAATGACGGCTCCACGACGTATCTGCCGGGGGAAAGTCTCGGTCAGGGGAGTCATCCTGGGACGATAGCCACCGCCCCAGGGCCAGATGCAGTTGGCGGGGTCCTGTCCCCTCTGCTGGCGTTCCAGGTTCAAGGGATGGGCAGCCAGAAGTTCCTGGCTCTGGAGTACCAGGCTGTTGAGCAGACGGGCCGTCTCCTCTGCCTCGGGTATCTCCGCATAGAGCAGGTGGTCACGCCAGGGCTTCAGGGGCACATCGTGAGGTGGCGTACAGTGCAGATGCTTGTTACCGCCCTTGATGACAAGGAGATGGCGGTACTGCACGCCCGTGTAGAAATGCACACGCTCGTTGCCGAGTTTCTCCTGCAGGAATTTGATGAGAACGTCGCCCTCCTCCGTTTCCAGTCGTCCGCAGGAGTGGTTCTTCAGCAAGTCACCCTCCAGACAGACCAGGTTGCAACGCAGGGCCAGGTCATCGTCGGCCAGTTCCACACCGATGGAGGCTGCCTCCAGCGGTCCGCGTCCCTCATATACCACATGCTGGTCATAGCCAAGAATGCTGCTGTTGGCCACCTCACTTCCGGGATGAAAGCCATCGGGCACGGTCTTGAGCAGCCCATTGCGTCCGTGACGGGCCAGCCAGTCGAAGGCAGGCGTGTCGGCATACTCCAGCAAAGTCTTGTCTCCCAGTTCCGGCACGGCCCAGTCGGCCATGCCATCTCCCAATATGATGATGTGTTTCATTCCACTATCTTCCTTTAGGCCAGACTCATGATATCCGCAAACACACCCGCTGCCGTCACGCTGGCACCGGCGCCATAGCCCTGTATGAGCATGGGGTACTCGTTGTAACGTTCCGTGGTAAGCATGACGATGTTGTTGCTGCCCTCCAGGACATAGAAGGGGTGGTCGTGGTTGACCTCCTGGAGCGAGACGCTTGCCTTGCCCTCAACGAGAGAGGCCACGAAGCGCCATACCTTGCCTTCACTCTCGAGTTGCTGACGACGCTCCTCGAAACCGGCATCCAGCGTGGGAAGTTTCTCCCAAAAAGCTTCCACACTGCCCTCGAAGAAACTATCGGGCACGAAGAGCTGACGTGCCACATCCTCCTGACTCAGTTCGTACCCTGCCTCACGGCTCAAGATGACGAGTTTACGGATGACATCCTTGCCCGAGAGGTCGATGCGGGGGTCGGGTTCGCTATATCCCTCCTCCTTGGCCATCTGCACGGTACGGCTGAAGGGAATGTCCTTGCTGATCTTGTTGAAGATGAAGTTCAGCGTACCGCTCAGCACGGCTTCAATGCGCAGAATCTTGTCGCCGGAATTGCAGAGGTCGTTGATGGTACGGATGATGGGGAGTCCGGCTCCCACATTGGTCTCAAAGAGGAATTTCACGCCACGCTGCTGGGCGATGGTCTTGAGTTCGCGATAGTTGTCATAGTCGCTGCTGGCAGCTATCTTGTTGGCGGCCACCACATTGATATTATGACTCAGGAAGTCCTTATAGAGCCCCGCCACCTCGGGTGAGGCCGTACAATCCACAAAGACACTGTTGAAGATGTTCATGCCGATAACCTCCTCGCTCAGCCGCTTGATGTCGCTGGCAGGAGCCTGCTTCAGCCGTTGGCGGAAATCCGTCAGGTCGAGTCCTTCGCGGTCGAACATGGCGTTGTGACCGCTGGCAATGCCCACCACATTGAGTTTGAGCCCCTGCTCACGCATGAGTTTTTCTTTCTGCTGGGCAATCTGCTCTATGAGGCTTCCGCCCACGGTGCCCACGCCACAGATGAAGAGGTTGAGCACCTGGTATTCACTCAGAAAAAAACTGTCGTGGATGACATTCAGGGACTTGCGCAGGTACTGCCCATCTACCACGAAGGATATGTTGGTCTCACTGGCTCCCTGGGCACAGGCTATCACGCTGATACCGTTGCGGCCCAGCGTGCCGAACAGCTTACCCGCGATGCCGGGCGTGTGCTTCATGTTCTCGCCCACCACGGCCACCGTAGCCAGTCCGCTCTCGGCCGTCATGCGGTACATGCTGCCCTGCTCTATCTCCTTGCAGAACTCTTCGTTGAGCACCTCGCAGGCCGCCGCGGCATCCTCGTCGCGCACACCGATGCTGGTGCTGTTCTCCGAACTGGCCTGGCTGACCATGAAGACACTGATGCCATTGTCGGCCAGACAACTGAAGATGCGGCGGTTCACACCGATGACGCCCACCATGGAGAGGCCGCTCACGGTGATGAGAGTCGTGCCCTTGATGCTGGAGATACCCTTGATGCTCCGGCTGTCGGGGGCTACGCTCTGCTGTATGATGGAACCGGGTGCCTCGGGGTTGAAGGTATTCTTGATGAGGATGGGTATGTTCTTCACGCAGACGGGATAGATGGTGGGAGGATATACCACCTTTGCACCGAAGTTGCACAACTCCATGGCCTCGACGTAGGTCAACTCGTTGATGACGTAGGCTGTGCTGATGACGCGCGGGTCAGCTGTCATGAAACCATCCACGTCCGTCCATATCTCCAGCACATTGGCATTGAGAGCCGCCGCAATGATGCTGGCCGTATAGTCACTGCCACCCCTGCCCAGGTTGGTAATCTCACCGCTCTCCACGTCACGGCTGATGAATCCACCCACGAGGCTGACCTTAGGAAGCGTCTTCCACGTCTCGCACACCAGTCGCTCTGTGAGTTCAGAGGCCAGCACGTTGCGTCCCCCCTTCACCTCCGTACGGATGAAGTCCAGACTGTCATACCACTCAGCTCCCT
>CALZGT010000061.1 GCA_945787235.1 uncultured Prevotellaceae bacterium | reverse complement strand
ACCAGTTATGTATTCCACAACAGTCAGCATGCTGCCGACCGCTTCGGCCTGAGAGACGCCGGCAACATCTATGGTCGTCTGACAAACTCCACCCAGGGAGTCTTCGAAGACCGTGTGGCAGCCCTGGAAGGCGGTGTGGCAGGTCTGGCCGTGGCCAGCGGAGCCGCAGCGGTAACCTACGCCCTGCAGAACGTACTACAGAATGGTGACCACGTGGTGGCTGCTGACAATCTCTACGGAGGCAGCTACAACCTCATCACACACACGCTGAGCACACAGGGAGTGGATTACACCATCGTCAACGTCAACGACCTGGAAGCCCTGGAGGCTGCCATTCGTCCCAACACCAAGGTGGTGTATGCAGAGACCTTCGGCAACCCCAACAGCGATGTCACCAACCTGGATGCCATTGCGGAAGTGGCCCACCGTCACAACGTACTCTTCATCGTGGATAACACCTTCGCCCCGATACTCATCCGTCCCATCGAGCATGGAGCTGACGTAGTGGTTCACAGTGCCACAAAGTTCATCGGCGGACATGGCAGCAGCCTGGGCGGTGTGATTGTGGATGCCGGCCGCTTCGACTTCAAGGCACATGCCGACAAGTTCCCCACCCTGGCCAAGCCCGACCCCTCCTACCATGGTGCCGTCTTTGCCGACGTGGCAGGAGCAGCGGCCTTCGTGACCCGCATCCGTGCCGTCATCCTGCGCGACACCGGTGCCACCATATCTCCTTTCAACGCCTGGATCCTGTTGCAGGGAGTGGAGAGTCTGCCTCTCCGTATCGAGCGGCACACGGAGAATGCACGCAAGGTGGTAGAGTACCTCAGCCATCATCCCAAGGTGCAGAGCGTCAGCCACCCCCTGTTGGAGAGCCACCCCAGCCACGAACTCTACCAGAAGTACTTCCCCAACGGCGGAGGCAGCATCTTCACCTTCGAGATCAAGGGTTCGCAAGAGGAAGCCTGGAGGTTCATCGACAGTCTGCAACTCTTCTCCCTGCTGGCCAACGTGGCTGACGTGAAGAGCCTCGTCATCCATCCCTACACCACGACACACAGTCAGTGTTCGCCCGAGGAACTTGCTGCACAGCACATCACGCCCTCAACCGTGCGTCTGAGCATCGGCGTGGAGCACATCGAAGACATCATCGATGACCTGGAGCAGGCATTTGAGAAGGTGTGAGAAGATAAGTAGTCAGCAGTCACTTTAACCGACAACACAAACCCACCCCCTCGACTTTCAAAACCAATTCTTTGGTCATTTCAGTAATTTGTTGTAATTTTGCGCCATGCAAACTTACAACAAATTACTACATTCACTCCCCTGCGAAGAGAAGGCACCCGAACTGTTCACCTTCCCGCATTGCTACACGCCTCACCCACTCGTGGTGAAGGCGGCTGAACTGGTGAAGGAAGAACTGTCACGCCACCCGGAATGGAACGATGAGATAAGGAAGGGCAAGATGTTCGGCGTTTTGGTGTGCCGGGAGGAGGCAGGAGAAACCGGTTTCCTGGCAGCCTTCTCAGGTACACTGGGCGGAAGGACACGCCAACCCTACTTCGTGGAACCCGTCTATGACCTGATGGAGGAAGGCAGTTATTTCAAGCAGGAAGAGGCCGCCATCAGCCTGCTGGCCCGCAGCGATGACGAAGAGAAGAAGGAGGAGGGACGAAGACGTTCCATCGCCCTCCAGCGTTGGCTCTTTGCACAGTACAGTTTCCTCAACGCACGGGGAGAGAAGGCCGGGATGACACAACTCTTCGGGGACGTCGCGCCCCCCTCAGGTACAGGAGACTGCTGCGCCCCCAAGCTTCTCCAGGCAGCCTACCGCAGGCACCTCAAGCCACTCTGCATGGGTGAATTCTGGATGGGGCAGTCACCCAGGAACGAGATACGCAAGGAGGGGATGTTCTACCCTGCCTGCAGTGCCAAGTGCAAACCACTCCTGCGCCACTTGCTACAGGGACTTGACGTAGAGCCCAACCCCTTGCTGCGCACCCTCAACGCACCGCTCGTCATCCTCCACCAGGATGCAGACATCGTGGTAGTGAACAAGCCGTCGGGTATGCTGGCCGTACCGGGGAAAGAGGCCTTGCCCAGCGTTCAGGAGGAGATAAGGGGGAGGTTCCCTGAGGCTACGGGACCGCTCATCGTACACAGGCTGGACATGGACACGAGCGGTCTCATGGTGCTGGCACTGCACGAGGAAGCATACCACAACCTGCAGGAACAGTTCGTGAAACATGTGGTAAGCAAACGCTACACAGCCATCCTGGAACATCCGCTGCCTGTGGGCCAGACGGGACGCATCGACCTGCCCCTCTGTCCCGACATCACCGACCGCCCCCGACAGATGGTACACTACGAATACGGGAAACGCTCCATCACGGAATACAAGGTGGTGGGTGAGGAACAGGGGCATGCCCTCATACACCTTTGGCCCCACACGGGCCGGACGCACCAGTTGCGCGTACATGCAGCCCATCCCCAGGGCTTGGACAACCCCATAGTGGGCGACCGCCTCTACGGCACGGCAGGCAAACGACTGTGTCTCCACGCCGAGGAACTGTCCTTCCTGCACCCGCGCAGCGGCGAAAAGGTCACCTTCACGGCACCTCCAAAGTGGTAGGTGGCATGAAAAACAGTTAGAAAACAGGTCTTTTCGGCAAATTGCTACATGAAAATGCGGATAATTAACGGAAAATGAGTATATTTGCAAAGGAAAAAATTATGCACTTTCGTTACTGCAAGTATGAAGACATTCAATACAGCGGGTACTTGTCGCCCGAACGAACATTACATGGTGGACACCACCGAGCGTGTGGAAATCATCCGCAAGATGGTTGCCAAGGGTGACTATTTCTGCATCAACCGTGGCAGACAGTATGGCAAGACCACGACGTTGGCAGCTCTCCAACGCACACTGGAACAATCAGGATATACTGTTTTCAGTCTTAGTTTTGAAGGAATGGCAGAGGGGGCTTTCCTGAATTTGAATACTGTACTGTTTAAGTTGGTACAGAAAATCAATGATTGTATTCTGTGGGACGAGGTAAAGAATATATCTGAAACTTCAAAGGCGTTGCTTGACGAACTTGAAAAGAGAGCCGAGGAATCTATTGACGATGTCGTTTTCTTCAGGACTATGTCTAAGGTGTGCAAGACAGAGAAAGTCGTTCTTTTTATTGACGAAGTAGATCAGGCAAGCAATTCCGCATCATTTATCCAATTCCTCGGTCTGCTCAGGGAAATGTACTTGAAGCGCGATACACGTCCTACCTTCCTGTCCGTCATCCTTGCCGGGGTCTATGACATCAAGAACCTCAAACTGAAGATGCGACATGAGGACCAGCACCAATACAATAGTCCCTGGAACATCGCGGTTCCCTTTGATGTCGATATGAGCCTTTCGGCAAAGGGCATTACCGATATGCTGGCTGAATACAAGGCTGACCACAACCTTTCGTTTGATGAAGTCTTCGTAGGTCAGATGATCCGGGACTATACGGCGGGTTATCCCTTCCTCGTAAGCCGTATCTGCCAGATCATTGATACTGAATCCTATACCTGGGACAAGGAAGGTGTACTGAAGGCGGTGAATGCCATATTGGTTGAGCGTAACACGCTCTTTGACAATATGATTAAGAAGTTAGATGAATATCCGGAACTTAAGCAGGTATTAAAGGGCATTTTGTTTTCTGGCAAGCTAAAGTCATATAATCCTGACGAAAAGTACATCCAGATGGCAACCATGTTCAACTATATTGTCAGCAAGGAGGGTAAGATAGCCATTGCATGCAGAATCATGGAAACTCGTCTTTATAACCTCTTTATCAGCGAAGAGGAAAATTCTTCCTTCTTCATGCAAGGGCAAATTGACAAGAGTCAGTTCATCAAGGATGGTATGATTGATGTGCCTCACCTTCTGGAGCGATTCGTCGTTCACATGAACCAGACCTACAAGATGGATCATGACAACGAATTCATCGAGAACGATGCACGCAAGGTGTTCCTTACCTACCTGCGTCCTGTCATCAACGGCATTGGCAGTTACCACATCGAGGAACAGACACGTGACCACGACCGCATGGACGTGGTGATTGACTATCTCGGCAAACAGTACGTCATCGAACTGAAAATCTGGCGGGGAAACGCCTACAATGAACGTGGCGAGGAACAACTCTGCCGCTACCTCGAATACTTTGACCTGAAGGAAGGCTACCTCCTCAGTTTCTGTTTCAACAAGACAAAACAGTCTGGTTTGCTGCCACCGGTAGAAATCAATGGCCGCAGATTGATAGAGGCGATTGTGTAAAATTAGAGACTAATCATTATGTAGGCCATCAACAGACAAAGTATCAGCAATCATGAGAAAAACACTGATTCTAAATATTTTATTCCTTGTAGGGATGACAGCAAATGCTCAGAAAATTCAGTTCGGCATTAGAGGTGGCCTAAATGTTTCTAAAGAATCTAACCACAATTTCAATGTTGCGAACTATGGCCCAATAGAATTTGGCACCTATTTTCGTCCAGGATTAAATATCGGTGGACTTATCAATTTCCCTACTGGTCATAAATTTTCAACAGAAATAGGAGTTTCTTATTCAATGTTGGGCTACAGAGACAAGATTTTCGAAGATGCTTCTTCAAATGAATACTTTTATGCTAAGGTAAGAAGCCACTATCTCACAGTACCCATAGTAGAGAACTTCTATCTATTCGGGAGTAGTTTCTACATTGAATTGGGGACTCAATTGGGTATTCTCTTATCGAAAAAAACATCTATGAATAATGATGTGGGATATATTTCTTTCGATGGTAACAATAAAACAATGGATTGTGCAGTTCTCGGAGGATTGGGTTACAGATTTACAAACCACATTTTTCTGGACATTCGCTACCTACACGGTTTGACAGAGACTTGCAGATTATATGAAGGAGGAAAAACTAGGAATATTCAGTTTTCACTGGGATATTTATTCTAACCGTGGGTTAAGGTAGGTTATATTAACGTGAGTTCGATGAAAAGATTCCTAAAGATTCTACCAGGATTGAACAAATAATAAGGACTTGGCATTATTCCCTCAGCATCGGAAGAACAGGAAGAAGAGAACCATGGAGAGCGTGACGGTGAGGAGGAAAAGACGAAGGATGCGCCAACTGCTACGCCACAGCATCACCGCCATCTGGGCATAAATGAGGAAAAGCAGGGCTACCTGCCAGAGACTCAGGAAAGGAACGCGGACACTGGCGAAGGGAAGACGGGCAAAGAAAAGGAGGATGGCATCGTGGACATTCATCAGGTACTCTTGCAGGGTAGCCGCATAGAAGGCCATCACGTCACCCAGCACAGAAAGGAGAGACATCAACAGGGCACCATACATCACTACGGAAGTGGCAGGGACAAGCACTACCCCAGTGAGGGCCTGCCAAGGCTGGAACTCGCGGAAATAATACGCCACAAGGGGTAGCGTGAAAAGCCAGGCAGAGAGGGAGACGAGAAAGAAACGCAGGAGGTCCCGGAGACGACGTTCCCACCAGGAGTAAGAGGGGTGGAGACCAGGATGGAACCGCTCCATGCCTGTGAGAAAGAGATTCCTCAGAAGGGGATAGAAGCAGGTAATACCCACCAAGGCAGACACACTGAACTGCGCTCCGACATCGAACACACAACAGGGGTCGAGGAGGAGCATGAAGAGCACCGAGGTGCCTAGAATGTCATACCCACGGGTAGGACGCAGGGAGAAAAGTCCCAGAAGATAGCAACTGGACATCAGGGAGGCCCGAAGCAGTGACCGGGGAAGGCCAACAGCCAGGGCATAGCCCCACAGAAAGGCAAGGATGAAGCTGAACACCCACCAACGCCAAGGACTGAAACGGACACGCGGCAACATCAACAGACCGAAGATGGTGAGCAGGATGCCCAGATGAGTGCCCGAAAGGGCCAGGAGATGTGAGGATCCCGCATGACGGTAGAGTTGTTTCTGCGCCTTGCTGAGATGACTCCTGTCACCCAACAGCATGGCAGACAGGGTTGCCTGGTGCGACTCACTGAGACAAGGAGAAGAAAAGGAGACGTGACGGGACAGGGTGGGAGCCGGAACTTCCCTGCCCGGGGTGATGGAGAAACGGAACTGTCCATACAGGCTGCCCAGCAAAATGGAGTTGACAACGAGAAGGGGCATGACGCGACAGCCACGGCGCATGAGGTACCACATGGTGGATAATCCTGCCAACAGGAGGACAAGTTCCCAGGGCCACTTGTCAGCCAGAAGGCTGGAAAGGAAGATGCCGAGGGCAAAAGGTATGGTCAGGTACCAATGCATGGGTCATAGGACCTGAAGCACCCCACCCTCCACACGGAAACGGACTTCCCGGTCGGCATACTCCATGGTGTAGATGCGCGCCGCATCATCCTGATAGTGCGGACGGGGGTCCTGGGAGAGTACCTCACGCAGCGTTGCCAGCTGCCGGGGAGTGAAGTGCTGTGAGAAAGACGGAGGAAGCACCACCTCAAGGGGAGCCTGCCGAAGGGTCTGTTCCGCAGCAAAACCACCCCGTGCCTCGGGATGAGAATCCGTAAAGGGAAGATAGGGTTTGATGTCGAAGATGGGCGTGCCGTCCATCAAGTCCGCCCCAGAGACGTGGATGAGAGGGCCATCGGGCGAAGACAGTTCGATATGTTCGATGCGGACAGAACTCAGTCCAATGGGATTGGGACGGAAAGGGGAACGCGTGGCCCACACCCCCATACGCTTGTTGCCACCCAGACGGGGAGGACGGACGGTAGGCGACCATTGACCTTCGCCACGATGCGCCTCACTGAAATCCCACAGCAGCCACAGGTGGGAGAAACCCTCCAGACCACGCAGTGCCTCCACATTACGGTAGGCAGGTACAAACACAATGACAGACCACGCACTGGCAGCCAACCCGCTTTGGCGGGGAACACCAAACTTGGTCTTGAAATCGTTGTGGATATGAGCTACGGGAATCACGATAGATGGAGCTGCTTCCGAGAGTTGAACTCGGGACCTCATCCTTACCAAGGATGCGCTCTACCACTGAGCTAAAGCAGCAGCAATTTCTGTTTTTCGGGTGCAAAGGTACTACTTTTTGTGCAACTGGCCAAATATTCCTTTCGTTTTTTTACGCAATAAGGCTTTTTTTTGTAACTTTGTGGCCGAAATGACAGAACAGAGCTATTCGTTGAGAGATGAGAGGAGGGTGTTGAGAGGAGTTTGAGAGTTGATTGAGTTACAAGCAGAAAACTTTCTACTCTATACTAATTCAACTGTTCTAAAGTCAAAACACTCAACTCTAAACTACTTCAACCACAATAAACTCTAAACTGTTTCAACTACTCTAAATTCTAAACACTAAACTCTAAACTCAATAATATGCAAGCCATCATCCTTGCCGCCGGAATGGGCAAACGCCTGGGCGAATATACCCGAAACAACACCAAGTGCATGGTACCCGTCAACGGTACCCCGCTCATCGACCGTATGCTGAACCAGTTGAGCCGCATCAACCTGAACCGCGTGGTCATCGTAGTGGGCTACGAGGGAAAGAAACTCATGGAATACGTGGGAGAGGAGCGCAACGGTCTCAGGATAGAATACATCGAGAACAGCGTGTATGACCGCACGAACAACATCTACTCGCTGGCCCTGGCCAAGGAGAAGATGCAGGAAGACGACACGCTGCTGCTGGAGAGCGACCTCATCTTCGAGGACAGCATGCTCTCCCTGCTGCTCGAAAACCCGTTCCCCAACCTGGCCCTCGTGGCCAAGTACGAGACCTGGATGGACGGCACCATGGTATGCATCGACAAGGACTGCAACATCGTCAACTTCGTCACCAAGGCAGCCTTCAACTACCACCACATCGACCAGTACTACAAGACGGTCAACATCTACAAGTTCAGCCGCACCTTCAGCCGCGACAAGTACATCCCCTTCCTCGAAGCCTATACCAAGGCCGTGGGCAAAAATGAATACTACGAGAACGTGCTGCGCATCATCACCTTCCTCAACAGCGAGGAACTGAAAGCACTCCCCGTCGGCCACAGGAAGTGGTACGAGATAGACGACAAGCAGGACCTGGACATCGCCGAAGCCCTCTTCTCGGACACGGATGCCCTCCTCAAGCGGTATTATACCCGCTACGGCGGTTTCTGGCGTTTCCCCCAGATGCTGGACTTCTGCTACCTTGTCAACCCCTACTTCCGCCGCTCGAAGATCATCGACGAGATGGAGGCCAACTTCCGCACCCTCCTGGGCGAATACCCTTCCGGCATGAAGGTCAACACACTGCTGGCCAGCAAGTGCTGGGGCGTGAAGGAGGAGTACATCATCCCAGGCAATGGTGCCGCCGAACTCATCAAGGCCCTCATGGAGAACGTGACAGGTACGCTGGGAGTGATACGCCCCACCTTCGAGGAATATCCGAACCGCATCGAAGAGGACCAGGTAGTAGCCTTCATTCCCCAGAACCGGGATTTCCGCTACACAGCCGATGACCTCATGGACTACTACGGAGCACATCCCGTGGATAACCTCCTGCTCATCAATCCCGACAACCCTTCGGGTAACTTCATTCCGCTGACCGGCCTCTTCCGGTTGGCACGCTGGTGTGAGGAGCGTGGCACGCGCCTCATCGTGGATGAGAGTTTCGTGGATTTCGGCGAGGAGTGGGAATCCTCCTCCCTGCTGAATGATGCCCATTTAGAGAACTTCCCCCACATGACAGTCATGAAGTCCATCTCCAAGAGTTACGGAGTACCCGGCCTGCGACTGGGCATCCTGGCAAGTGCCGACATGGAGCTCATCGCAAAGATGAAGAAGCAGGTGAGCATCTGGAACATCAACTCCTTTGCAGAGTTCTTCATGCAGATTTTCAACAAATACGAAAAGGACTACAAAAGAGCCTGCCAGAAGTTCATCGAGGTCCGCGCAGCCTTCCTGGCCCAGCTACGCACCATTCCCTTCCTGCACGTCATGCCCACACAGGCCAATTTCGTGCTGTGTGAGGTACAAAGTCCCTATACGGCCAACGACCTGGCGCAGCAACTGCTGAAGAAGCACGACATACTGGTAAGTGCATGCAGTGCCAAGAAAGGCATTGCACCCAACCGCTACGTACGTCTGGCCGTACGCAGCCGCGAGGACAACGAACGGCTCATAGAAGCCCTGAGGGAGTTGGCGTAAGGAGCCTCACTTCACCTTCCTCCCGAAGAAGTTCTCGGAGAAGTGGGGACTGATGCGCAGGATATTGCTGATGAGCAGGCAGAAAGCCACCACGATGAGAGCCGGGACGAGGGTGACGACAATCTCCAACAGGAAATTGGGCTGCATCTTGTCCAGCCACTTGCCCACCATGGGCAACTTGGGAAGCAGGAAGAAATGCAGCAGATAGACATCCAGCGTACGGGTGCCTACGTACTGGAGACTGCGTCCCACGAAGGTCTGCCGGGTAAACTGATGCTGATAGAAGCGGAAGAAGATGACCACCACGAAAAGCAGGCAGTACATGGCTGTAGTTCGGGGCAGGTTGGTCCATACAAAACGCAGATTGTGCCAGCGGAACAGGTCGGCACAGCAGAAAAAGGCCAGGATGCTGATCAACGGAAAGAACCACTGGGAGTCAAAGAGTCGCTGCGTGCCCTGCCAATAGCGATGGACAATGTTGCCCATCACGAAGAAATGCAGGTATTTCATCGTCTGTATCAAACCACTGGCATTCAGGAAATAGTTGTGCTCTGCATCGAAGACCTTGGGCATGTAGCAGAACTCGTAGGCTACGAGCGAAACAGCCCACAATCCCCACAGACTGGCATGACGCCAATGCTCGGGCAGACGCTGGATACAGAAGCAGAAAAGGTAATAGACGGCAAACATCTGCAGCAGGCACCACGTGAACCAATAACCGCCCTTGGTGGCACACTCCATGGACTGGACGAAGGTCTCCCAGAAATGAGGTTTGCGCAATACGATGAAGAGACAGAGGAAGACCAGAGCCGGGAAGACCTGTATCTTGAACTTCTTGCCCAGCAGACGGAGCGTATTGCCCGCCGACCAGACGAAACCTGCCTTATAGGCCAGAAAACCACTGACAAAGAAGAACAGAGGCATGCGGAACAGCACCAGGAAAGGCAGTGAGGCCGAAACCTTGAAGTTCTGCATGTAGGAAACCTGTGCCACATGATAGGCCACCACCATCACCATGGTAAAGCCCCGCAAGGCATCCAGCCATTCCAGCCGGGATTTTTTCAATTCGTTGTTCATCATTCTAATATTTTCAACTTTCCTACGTGTGGGTGGATGTCATCCAAGGGCGGGAGCTGACGGTAGTTGCCGTACATGCGGCTTAGGTAGGCATCCAGGTTGTGCGGCACGGGAAACTGCCGTCCCTCGAACGTGGCCGAGGAAAGCGGGAAGATGTCGGCCAGACAGCGGGCACCATGATAGGGTACCCCCCATGTGTGGCGTATGAGATCCTTGCGTCCCCACTTGGCCAGCAGGCGGAAGACGGGATAGAGGACACGGTGGTTCAGCGCGTACCAACGGCGCACGGAACGCATCACGCGGTGCTCCTCACCCTCCCGGCACGTCCGCAGCAGTTTGTAGGCATGGCCTATGGTGGTGCAGGAAAGTTTGTGGAGCCACAGCGGGCAGGGCTCCAGTACGAAGAGGTCTATGAAGATGCCCTGCTCCTTGAAGACACGGTCGTAGCCCGTCGTTTCCTCCAGATGGCTGCGGCGGTCGCGCAGTTTTCCGTAGGAGAAAAAATAGTTGGCATCCGTCTCATGGCACTGCAAGGCCAGATGGCCAGGCAGTTCGCGGGGCAGGATGTCCAGCAGACGCACGTAGTCCTCGCGCAACATCTCCACGTCAAGGTCATCATCCCAGGGAATGAAGCCCTGATGGCGTGCACATCCCAGTGCCGTACCCGAACTCAGCCAGTAACGGATGTGGTGGCGGCGGCAGATGTCGTCGAACGCCTCCAGCATCTCCAGCATCCGCAACTGCTGGCGTCTCAGCAGTGAGCCGTCGGGATTGAACCTTGCCCTGAGGTCATTCGATGGGGTCGTCATACTTCTTCTGGAGTTGCTTCAGCTGCTTGTGCAACTGCTTCTGCACCTTGGCATACGACGGGTCGCCATAGACATTGTGCATCTCCTGCGGGTCAGCCTGCAGGTCAAAGAGTTCCCACTCGTCGATGTCGTTGTAGAAATGGATGAGTTTGTAGCGCTGGGTACGTATGCCGTAGTGCCGCTTCACGCTGTGCTCTGCGGGGTATTCGTAGAAGTGGTAATAGATGGCATCGCGCCAGCGGGCCACCTCCTTCTCTCCCCTGAGCAGGGGCACCAGACTCTCTCCCTGGATGTCGGCGGGTATCTTGGCACCGGCGAGTTCGAGGAAGGTGGGTGCATAGTCGATGTTCTGCACCATCTCCTGCACCTCTCCACGGCGGTTCAATCCCTGGGGCAGACGCATCACAAGGGGAGTGTTGAGACTCTCCTCGTACATGAAGCGCTTGTCGAACCACCCGTGCTCACCCATATAGAAACCCTGGTCGCTGGTATATACGATGAGGGTGTTGTCCAGCAGGCCATGCTCCCGAAGGTAGTCCATGAGTCGGCCCACATTCTCGTCCAGGCTCTTCGTTACCTTGGCATAGTCACGCATGTAACGCTGGTACTTCCAGTCGGTCACGGCTTCGTCCTTGGGACTCTGTGCGCTGTAGCCCCTCATCTGGGGGAACCGACGGAAGAAGTCGCACGAGAGACTGTCGTGGAAGGCCCAGTACTTCTGCAGGTCCTCCTTGTCCAGACGGTTCACGTAGTTCAGGTAGTTCTCGGAGAGTCGGCTGGTATCACCGGGCAGGTAAGCCTTGTTGTCGTAGATGAGGTCCATGTCATGCTGTGATGCCACGCTCATCTCCTGCTGCTGAGCCGCAAGCCTTCCCTCCCAGTTGTCGTAGAA
>CALZGT010000060.1 GCA_945787235.1 uncultured Prevotellaceae bacterium | reverse complement strand
AGAAGAAAGGAGACTGATGGAACACCTATCCTTTCTTTACGATTGTCTCGGATATTCCTGTCTGACCTGCTCGGCTGTCACGGGCGAAGGCATAGCGACCTTGAAGGAGATGTTGCAGGACAAGGTGACATTGTTCAGTGGTCACAGTGGGGTGGGGAAGAGTACGTTGCTCAATAGGCTCGTGCCGGAGGCTAATGTCCGTACGGCAGAGATAAGTGCTGCACATGATACCGGGCAGCACACTACGACGTTCAGTCAGTTGTTCGACCTCCCTGGAGGTGGTTCCATCATCGATACACCGGGCATCAAGGGGTTCGGTACCTTCGACATGGAGCGTGAGGAGGTGGGACATTATTTCAGGGAAATCTTCCAGATAGGGCGTGAGTGCAGGTACAGTGACTGTACCCATACGCATGAACCTGGCTGTGCCGTTCTGCAGGCTTTGGAAGAACACCGCATCGCAACCTCCAGGTACCAGAGTTACCTCTCTATGCTCGAGGACAAGGACGAGCAGAAATACCGCCAGGGTTATTGATTCTTCCTGAGATAATCCACGAAACAGTAGGGGTGGGCATGACGTTCGTCTGCCTCATGGGCTTCCTTTGAAGCCACCTTCCACTCCTCGCGTGAGAAGCAGGGAAAGAAAGCATCCGCTTCCTGCGGAGTGTCTGCAATCTCCGTGAGGCAAAGGCGGTCGGCAAGGGGAAGTGCCTGTTCGTAGACACTGGCTCCACCTAGTATATATATATCTTCCTCCTCCTGACAGGTAGCCAGGGCAGCCTCAAGTGACGGAAAAGTTTCTGCACCAGGGAATGCGGTACCCATACGGCTCAGCACCACGTTGCGGCGGTTGGGCAGGGCTCCTTTGGGAAAAGACTCAAAGGTGCGGCGTCCCATGATAATCGTATGCCCCGTCGTAAGTGTCTTGAAGCGTTTCAGGTCATTGGGAAGCCAATACAGGAGTTTGTTCTGGAAGCCGATGGCATTGTTACTGGCCACGGCGGCAATGAGCGTAATCATGTTGTCTTTGCTGAAGGTAATGAAAATGCGACTTACTCCTCTTGTGTCAGGTTGCATTGAGGTTTATCTACAACGGGAACGGGCATCTGGCGACGGAATGCCTCGTTGAAGGAGATGATGGTCTCACTGCGCTGTATGCCGATGGTCTGGAGCTTGTCGTGGATGAGACTCAGGAGATGATGGTTGTCGCGGGCATAGAGTTTGATGAACATGTCATAGTTGCCCGTAGTGTAGTGACACTCCACCACTTCGGGAATCCTGTAGAGTTCTGCCTTCACACGGTCGAAGTCTGACGGGTCCTTGAGGAACAGCCCCACGAAAGCACAGGTGCCATAGCCAATCATCTCAGGTTCTACCACATACTGGGAGCCTTTCAGCACTCCCAGGCTAAAGAGCTTCTGTACGCGCTGGTGAATGGCTGCCCCCGATACGCCACACTCGCGAGCCACTTCGAGGAAGGCGATGCGGGCATCAGCTGCTATCATGGACAATATCTTCAAGTCCAATGAGTCAAGGTTGATTTTTGCCATATTGTATTATTTGGGGTGGGGCATAACCCCCGCCTTGCAAAGAATGCGGCGACATACTTTTATGTACATCGCCGCATAGATAATTACTTTATAGGTAGGTCCTATAAATTAGTTTCTCTGCGATGCAGAGTAATTCAGTTTCAGAGCATAAGACTTACGGAGCACCTCCTTGATGTCGGTGATGACACCCATCTGGGTATTCACGTCAGCCTTGATGGATACCACCTGCTTCGTCTGGTCCGTCATACCCTGACGCTCCTGGGCAATGAAGTCCATTACCTCACGGGTGTCGGCATAACGGTCGTTCAGCTGAATGCGGGTACCTGTACCAAACTGGCCACGCAGAGCATCAGTAGGAGGACCTACGTAGATAAATGACACATCAGACTTATGCTCAAGTTTCTCAAGTTCAGTACCCTGGGGAATCGTGAACTTAACCTTAAGTGTTACCTCACGCATGGTGGTTACCATCATGAAGAAGAACAAAATGGAGAAAATCAAGTCAGGCAGAGATGAGGTGTTCAACTCCGGCATTTCTCGACTTTGCTTTTTCTTAAATCCAGCCATAGTTCTTAAGTCTTATTGTGCAAATTTTTGTGAGTAGTCAATAGGTTCTGCCTCTGAAATCTTCTGAGGATAAATCTCGCGTATAGCAGCCTGGTTGTCCTCGTTCAGAGAAGCGTAGGGACGTCCGAATCTCTCCTTGCTTTCCTTGTCACGCAGCTCGTTGTAGGCTGCTACAAGTTCGTTCTGCACCGCAAAGTAGGTAGAGTAGGGAGTACCACGGTCCGTCTGGAGTGAGATGACATGCTTGTCAGAGCACAACGTGGGACCCAGACCGGGGACGTTCACCATGGAACGTTCGGGGGGCTCCGATGAGTTGGGACGAGGCATGCCCTTGATGAAGTCTTTTGCTTGCTCACGCAGACGCTGCAACTCTGCCGGTGTGTTCTCCACGGGATGGGCGTAGTCACCACATACCACGAACTTACCGCTGGCAGCGATACTTACCGTGAAGATATTCCTCTCGTTGATCTGAACCATGTTCTTCTCCTGATTCTCAGGTGGAGGCGGAAGGCGTCGTACCAAACCCTTGTCCGTATCCATTGAGGTAGTAATCAGGAAGAAAATCAGCAGCGTGAAGGAAATATCCGCCATTGAACTACCATTCAAGCCAGGCACTTTCTTTTTCTTCTTTGCCATATTCTTGTTGGGTTTTATAAGTTGGATTTCATCCCATTAACCTTTCTTCGTTCCAGACTTTGACAGGAGACCGGTAGCGCAAAGAACGGTACATACGATGGATACGATGACAAGTAGGGCGATAGGATAGATACATGCATCTGCCAGAGCCATGTCGGTAGAGGTAATCTTGCCTGCCATTGCCTCGGGAACTTCCTGGCCGCTGCATACGAAATAGCAGATGACCATGAGGATGACGGGAGTGGCAAAGGCTACCAACACGCGCAGCAGGCCCTTATCCTTGTTCTTGGCTACGGCGAGGAAGAAGTTCGCTATAGTAAGGATGACCAGCGCGGCGAAGAATACAAGTACAATCCCTATCAGCAAGTTGGTCATGGTAGGTTCGTTCTTGCCT
Source organism: uncultured Prevotellaceae bacterium (assembly GCA_945787235.1). Taxonomy (GTDB): domain Bacteria; phylum Bacteroidota; class Bacteroidia; order Bacteroidales; family Bacteroidaceae; genus Physcousia. The sequence goes on along the minus strand of CALZGT010000060.1, from coordinate 8,964 downwards.
TCTGCATTTATCTCGCCCAATCCCACGAGGAAGAACAAGACAAACGTAAGAGCGGAAAGACCCATGCTGACCAGCAATGCTATTCTGGATATAAACTGGGTTTTCATGTTATAATATAATGTTGAGGATGAAACTTCGGTCTATTATTACTTCTTGCACTTGTCAGACTTCACGCACATGACAAGCAGCTCCTGTGCAGCCTCTTCCATGTTGGCGGTGAGAGCCTCCACGCGAGAAAGGATGTAGTTGTAGAAGACCTGAAGAATAATAGCGGTAACGATACCGAAGATAGTGGTAATCAAAGCGACCTTCATACCACCAGCCACAACGGTAGGACTGATATCACCGGCAGCCTCAATCTCCTTGAATGACTCAACCATACCAATCACAGTACCCAAGAAACCGAGAGAAGGAGCCAGGGCGATGAAGAGGGTAATCCAAGAGCAGTTCTCCTCCAGATAGGTACCCTGTACCTCAGCCTCCATGTTGATGGTACGCTCAATGGTAGTGATATCGTTCTGGTCATCGCTGTCCAGACAGGCCAGGGCCTTCTTGCTCACAGTTGCCACGGGGCCACGTGCGCTGGATGCGTACTGAACAGCCTCCTTAACCTTGCCGGCTGCAACCATCTTGGCCAGTTCTGCCATGAAGGCACGGGTGTTGATAGCTGAGAGGCTGAGGTAGATGACACGCTCGATGCAGAGAGCCAGACCCAGAACAAGTGCCAGGGCTACAATGGCCATGAAGACAGCACCACCATCCAGGAAGTAGTCCTTGACGGGCTTCAGGATGCTGCTGTTCTCTTCCTCGCTGACAGCAGGAGCAGCAGCCTCTTCATCTACAGCCTCTACCTCTGCAGTCACAGAGTCATTCTCGGCCTCAGCAGCAGTGCTGTCAACCTGTTCGGTAGCAATGCTGTCTGCCTGCTCGTCCTGAGCCATTACGGAAGTTGTTACGCCAAATGAGCAAACAGCAACCATTGCAACAATTGCAAATAACTTTTTCATTTTGTTTGATTTTTAGGATTAATTAATTTGTTATTTATTGTATTTGTTCTCTCGGTTAAAAATCATCAGAACACAATTAATGATGTTTTTCATGCGCGGAGAGACGGGGATTCGAACCCCGGATACGCTTTTGACGTATACACGCTTTCCAGGCGTGCCTCTTCAGCCACTCGAGCATCTCTCCTTCTTACTTCATTTTATGTAGTTCTAACGATTCAAAATCTTGTCCTACACTAATTCTGATACAAAAATATCTATTTTTTTTGTGACTACAGCTATTTCTTCCCAAAAAAATTCATGTTTCCTTTAAAATTGTCCAAAAAACGCTAATTTTTGCGTGTTTCAGCACAAAAAACGCACTGAAAGGCTCTGTTTGTCTTTTCCATCACTTCCTCCTCGCTGACAGCGTAAACCTCGGCCACTTTTCTCAGGGTGTGGAGGGCAAAGGCGGGTTCGTTGCGTTTCCCCCGCTGGGGGACGGGTGCCAGATAGGGCGCATCGGTCTCGACGACGATACGGTCGAGGGGAACCTGACGGAGTGTTTCTGGCAGGGTACTCTTCTTGTAGGTCAGTATGCCACCGATGCCCAGCATGAATCCTTCGAACCGGAGCAGTTCGGTGGCTTCCTCTACGGTACCGCCGAAACAGTGGAAGATGCCTTTCAGTCCTGCGTGGGCGTGTCGCTGCATCACCTCTACGAGTTCCCTGTGTGCCGAACGGCAGTGTATGACCAGTGGGAGGTGGTATGTCTCGGCCCATCCTATCTGTTTCTCAAGGGCAGCCAGCTGTTCCTGACACCAGGTCTTGTCCCAGTAGAAGTCCAGTCCCATTTCCCCTACCGCGATGAAGGGGTGCTCTGGATTCATGAGTTCTCCTTCCATCTCGCGGAGGACATCCCGGTAGTCAGCACGGACATCCTCCGGGTGCAGTCCCATCATGGGAAACAGGTAGCCGGGATGTCGTGCACAGAGGTCGAGCATGGGACGGATGGTCTCGGCATTGATGTTCGGGAGCAGAATTTTCTCCACCCCTGCCTCCTTGGCCCGAAGGATGACCTCCTCGCGGTCCTCGTCAAACTCCTCTCCGTAGATATGGCTGTGTGTATCGATGAATCCCATGTCAAGACTTGCGGTTGAGCAGTTTCTGTGCCAGTTCGCAGAGCATCTGCTTACGTTCCTCGGGCACCTGTACCTTGCCTAAACTCTCCATGGCTTGGGAGAAATATGCGTTGATGCGTTGCAGTGCCAGTTCTGGAATGCCCAGTTCGTTGTAGATGTGGGTCACTGCGCTTACCTTCTCCTCTCTGACGGCATTCTCCGTGTGCAGCCAGCGGTCGAGCTCCTCGGCTTGTCTGCCCTTGGCCCGGAGTTGTGCGTTGATGAGCATGTAGGTCTTCTTGTTGCACATGATGTCGCCTCCGATCTCCTTGCCGAAAGTCTTGAAATCACCATAGACATCGAGGTAGTCATCCTGCAGCTGGAAGGCCAGGCCGAGTTTTTCGCCAAACTCATAGAGGGCATCCGCGTCTGCTGCCGGGGCATCTGCCAGGATGGCTCCCATCTTGAGGGCGCAAGCCAGCAGGACGGATGTCTTGAGACGTATCATCTCCAGATATTCCTCCTCCGTCACGTCTTGGCGTTTCTCGAAGTCCATGTCGTATTGCTGTCCCTCGTCGATCTCGATGGCAGTCCGGGTGAAGAGCTCCGTTACTTGGGGCAGGTGCTCCTTGTCACACTGGCAGATGCGCTGCATGGCCATCACCAGCATGTTGTCTCCGCTCAGGATGGCTGTGTTGTCGTCCCACTTCTTGTGGACGGTGGGTTGTCCGCGTCGCACCTCGGCACGATCCATCAGGTCATCATGGAGCAGTGTGAAGTTGTGATATGTCTCCAGTCCAATGGCAGGAAGTACGGCGGGCGTGATGTCCTCCCGATAGAGGTTGCAGGCCATGAGAAGCAGTACCGGGCGTATGCGCTTCCCTCCCAGCGAGAGGGTGTAGGTGATGGGGGCATAGAGTCCTTCGGGCACCTGGCGTGTATCGTTGTCAGCCAGTGCCTGGTTGATGATTCCGAGCAGTTCGTTGGCGTTATACATTATATAATATATTAAGAGGGTTAGACATGGGGTGTGAGGGTTATGAAAAAAGGCTGCCCGTCTGAGCAGCCTTTCTATGGGGTGGATTGTATTATTGCAATCTGAAGTTAACGGGGAGGACGAAGCGCACACGTACGTTCTTGTTACCCATTCGGGCAGGCTTCCACTTAGGCATGAGCTTGACTACGCGAAGTGCCTCCTTGGAGAGGTTGTCATCGGGAGAACGTACAATCTCGGGATCCACGATGGTACCATCGGTGTTCACCACGAAGCGTACGGATACGCGACCCTGGATGTTCTGTTCCTGGCAGATGGCAGGGTACTTGATGTTCTTGCTCAGCCACTCATAGCAGGCAGCATCGCCACCGGGGAACTGAGCGTTGACCTCTACGACATCGTATATCTTGTCATCCACGGGAGCTTCTACTACGGCTACGGGAGCAGGAGGGCCTGCCACGGCGGTGGGAGCACCGGTAGCGGTACCGGAAGTAATGCTCTGGTTGACTTCCTCTGAAGTCTCAATCTTCTCCTCCTTGATTTCTACCTCATCCTCTACAATCTGGATGATTTCGGGCTGTACGTTGTTGTTGACAACGGGAGCGGCAGGCTGCTGCTCTTCCTGGATGGTGACAGGAATCATGTCCTCTTCATAGTTCATCTCGTAGATAGGCTCATCCTCTTCGATTACCTTGGCCTTGGTATAGGTCAGTTCGAAGAAAACAAAAAACAAGGCGAGCACCACACAAAGGCCGATAAGGAAGTTTTCTCCTTTGTTCTTGGCCTCTTTGTCTGCAATCGCTGCAGATGCAGACATAGACTTCAAAGTGTTTTCGTTAGTATTCATAATAGTATGATGATTTTTCTTATTTCAACTTATCGGCACAAATTTAGCACATTTTTCTCATACTACCTTGTTTTCTTCCCCTTTTTTTTCTTCTTTTCGCTTTTTTTTTCAATTTTACGGCAGAAAAGGTCAATTATTGGCCAAAAAAGCGTACCTTTGACACCAAAATGATTACAGGAAATGAATGTTCGTTATTGTCTCTTAATATTATTAATGTCCGCGGGTGCAGGTGCGCGTGCTCAGGGGAGTAGGAGTGTCTTTGACTTCCTCAACCTCTCATCCTCATCCCATGCCAATGCTCTGGGTGGTCGAAACATCTCGCTGGTCGAGAATGATGCCTCCCTGGTGTTTCAGAATCCTGCCTTGCTTTCCAGTGTGGATGACAATACCGTCAATTTCAATTTCCTCTCCTATATGCAGGGAGCCAAGATGGGAAGTGCCGCTTTTGTGAAAACGGCAGGCACACGTGGCACATGGGGCGTAGGCACCCAGTTCGTGGGATATGGAAGCATGCCGGAGACCACCTCTGCCGGGCAGATTCTGGGTGACACGAAAGCTCTGGACATGGCCTTCAGCGGCATGTACAGTTATAACCTGAACGATTTCTGGGTAGGAGCCGTATCGGCGAAGGTCATCTATTCCAAGTACGGGCCCTACAGTTCCGTGGGTTTGGCGACCGACCTCTCCATCAACTACTTTGACGAGAAGAAGGATTTCACCATGTCCCTCGTGGCTGCCAACCTGGGTGGACAGGTAAAGGCATTTGCCGATGACCATGAACGTCTTCCCTTCAACCTGCAGTGGGGATTCACCAAGGGTATGGCCCATGCCCCCCTCCGCTTCTCCGTCACGTTGACCGACCTTACCCATTGGAGCAAGAAGTACTACTACAATGCGGAAAAGGAACCTTCCTTTGGACGCATCCTGACGAATCACCTCAATATAGGTGTGGACATCGTGCCCACAGACCGCTTCTACGTGGCGGTGGGCTACAATTTCCGTCGTGCCTACGAGTTGAAGGCAGCCGGATCTTCCCGTTTTGCCGGGTTTACCTGTGGTGCGGGTCTGAACGTCAAGAAATTCCAGCTGGGTCTGGCTTACGCCAAGTACCATGTCAGTTCGCCCTGCTTCTCTGTCAGTTTAGGGTATTCTATTCATTAACAAAATGAATAATTAATTATTAATAAGGTGGGGCTGTGCTTCTCCATTGACTAATAACCGGGAATCATTATGAAGAAAATTACGATAGCCATTGACGGACATTCCTCCTGTGGCAAGAGTACGATGGCCAAGGACCTGGCCCGCGAGTTGGGATATGTGTATATAGATACGGGTGCAATGTACCGTGCCGTTACCTTGTATGCTCTCAGGGCTGGCCTGATAGAGGGGCAGGAGGTTGCGGTAGAAGCCCTTCGCAGCCAGATGCCCAAGGTGCACGTCTCTTTTTGTTTCAACGAGCAGACCGGACGCCCTGATACCTATCTGAACGGAGAGCGGGTCGAGGATGCCATTCGTACGCTGGAGATTTCTTCCAAGGTCAGCTTGGTTGCTGCTATAGACTTCGTGAGGACGGCCATGGTAGCCCAGCAGCAGGAGATGGGACAGGGTGGCGGCATCGTGATGGATGGCCGTGACATAGGTACCACCGTGTTTCCTGAGGCAGAACTCAAGGTCTTCGTGACAGCCTCGGCCCAGGTGCGTGCCCAGCGTCGCTATGACGAGTTGACCGCCAAGGGAGAAGCCTGTGAGTTGCAGGAAATCCTGGAGAACGTGCTGGAGCGCGACCGCATTGACAGTACACGTGCCGTGAGTCCCCTGCGCAAGGCAGAAGATGCCGTGGTACTGGACAACAGCCAGATGACCATCAGCGAACAGAAGGCATGGCTGCTTGAGCTGGCCAAGAGCAGGATGAACGATTGAGAGGAGGGGTACTATGAAAATCGAGATTGACGAAGGTTCCGGATTCTGTTTCGGCGTGACACGTGCCATCCGCATGGCAGAAGAGGAGTTGCAGCGAAGCAATTGTCTGTACTGCCTGGGAGATATTGTACACAATGGCCAGGAGTGCAGCAGACTTCAGCAGCTGGGGCTCGTCACTATAGAGCATGCCGGTTTTGACGAGCTCCATGAGGCCAAGGTGCTTTTGCGTGCCCACGGAGAACCCCCTGCCACCTACCAGCGTGCTACCCAGAACCATCTGGAACTCATCGATGCTACCTGTCCCGTGGTGCTCCATCTTCAGGAGCGCATCAAGCGTGAATATGACAATGACCCGGAGCGCAGGAAGCAGATTGTGATATTCGGCAAGAACGGACATGCCGAGGTGCTGGGACTCGTGGGGCAGACGGAAGGTACGGCCATAGTGATAGAAACCCCTGAGGAGGCATCGAAGCTCGATTTCAGCCGTGACATCTGTCTGTACTCCCAGACGACAAAGTCGCTCGATGGATTCCGCCAGACGGTGGAGCACATCCAGCAGCATATCTTACCCACTGCCACTTTCTATTACTACGACACCATCTGCCGTCAGGTGGCCAACCGTATGCCGCACATCCGGGAGTTTGCCTCACGCCATGATGTCGTACTTTTCGTGTGCGGGAAGAAGAGCAGTAATGGCAAGGCACTCTTTGCCCAGTGTCTCTCTGTCAATCCGCATTCCTATATGATAGATGCAGCCAGCGACATTGACATGCGCTGGCTGACGGACTGTAGTTCTGTGGGGATATGTGGGGCCACGAGTACCCCGAAGTGGTTAATGGAGGAGTGCAAAGTACGCATCGAGGAGCTGCTTGGCAGCCACGAATGATGTCTTCTGCCCGTCCAGCACGCTTTTCTCCTCTGCCAGCAGCATGTCGCTGATGGTCGGGTTCTGGAAGAAACTGTTCCTGAGCTGCTCGTTGATGCTCTCGTACATCCAGTATTTGGACTGCTCGTTGCGGCGGTGCTCGAAATAGCCGGATGCCTTGACGAAGTCTATGTACTGGAATATCATGTCCCATACCTCCTTGATGCCATACCCATAGAAGCCGCTGTAGGTGAGTACCTGGGGTGTCCATCCGCTTTCGGGCATGGGGAAGAGGTGCAGTGCGTTGCGGAACTGTGTAGCCGCCAGCTGGCACTTGTCCACGTTGTTGCCGTCACACTTGTTGATGACGATGCCGTCGGCCATTTCCATGATGCCTCGCTTGATGCCCTGCAGTTCGTCGCCCGTTCCTGCCAGTTGTATGAGCAGGAAGAAATCCACCATGGAATGGCAGGCCGTCTCGCTCTGGCCAACTCCTACCGTCTCCACGAAAATCTTGTCGTAGCCGGCTGCTTCGCAGAGGATGATGGTCTCGCGCGTCTTGCGTGCCACACCTCCCAGGCTACCCGCAGAGGGACTGGGACGGATGAAGGAGTCAGGGTGTACGGAGAGTTTTTCCATGCGGGTCTTGTCGCCCAGTATGCTTCCCTTGGTGCGCTCGCTGGAGGGGTCAATGGCCAGTACGGCCAGTTTGCCTCCGTATTCCTTCAGTACATGAAGGCCGAATTCATCAATGCTGGTGCTCTTGCCGGCTCCGGGCACGCCACTGATGCCGATGCGCACGGAGTTTCCACTGTGGGGCAGGCATCGTTCTATGACTTCCTGTGCCACCTGCTGGTGGGCCGGATGTGTGCTCTCCACCAGGGTGACGGCCTGCCCCAGGATGGAGGTGTCCCCCTTGAGGATTCCTTCCACGTAGTCATTGGCCGTCAGTTGTCTGCGTGCAAAACGCTTGCGCTTGAGGTATGGGTTGATGTTGGACGGTTGCTCCACTCCGTTGTTGACAACGAGTCCTGCATATTCCGAAGAGTTCTCTGGATGCTCCATGGTCAATCAGTTGTTTACGTTAATATTGATGGCCTGCTTGGCCTTTGACGGGTCGTTGGTAATCAACAGCAGTCGGGGTCGGTTCTTGGCTTTCTTGAGGTATTTGGCCAGAAGCGTGACCTTCAGTTGTGCCGACTTGCCAGGCTGTATGCTACGGTTGCTCAGGCTGACTTCGATGGACTGGTTGAAGACCTGCACGCTGCGGATGTCCAGTGTCTCCTGTCCCTCGTTCCTGACGGTGATGGTCTGCGTCTGCTTCTTCTTGCCTCCCATCACGAAGGTCAGTTCCTCCTGCGAGAGTTCCATCCTGGGTGCCGTGGCCAGTTGGTCGGCCGTCAAGTTGGCGAAACTGGGCAGCAGTACGGCAGATACGAGAATCTCGTTCGTCTCGCTCACCTTGTCACCCATGTAACGTGAGAGATAGATGCGTGTCTGGTTCAGTCCCAGCAGTCCCAGTTTCTCGCTGTCCAGCGTGATGCGGATGCGTCCCGTACGTCCTCCTGCTATCACCTCTGGAATGTACTGTGCGCTGAGGTAGTTGGGCAGGTGCATGAGGGTGGGACGGTAGGGCGAACGTTCCAGGTTGACCACCTGGAGTTCTGCCACGGGGTGGTCTCCTCGGTTGACGTCATCGAACTCCACATAGTTGGTGTTGACGCGTATGTTGCCCATCTCGATGGGGAAGTCACCCTGTACGTCTATCTTGTGCGTCACTACGCGCCCCTCCATAGAGAGGTACTGTGGTACGGGACTGTCGCTGGTATAGACGGCCAGTTCCTTGAAGAAGGTGCCCAGCATCAGGGCATCGTACAGCACGCTGATTTGTCCTTTCTCTCCAGGAGCTATCTCCTCTCTCGTCCATTCTACTGAGGTACACCCACAGGAGGGCGCTACCTCCGTGATGCGGATGGGCTCCTTGCCTTTGTTCTTGTAAGTGAAGACTACCGTGGCGGGCTGTTGGAAGATGACCTCCCCCACATGGTTCTTGGGTGTATCAAACACAAGGCGTGACTGCGCCTGGACACATAGTGATGAGGCACAGAGCATGAGGGCCGCTCCTATCTTAAGTATGTTTTTTCTCATAATTCAATTTTCCTTGTGCAAAGGTACGAATAAGCGAGAGAAATACCAAATTTATTTGGGTATTTCCGAGCGAGAGTACCTAAGAC
>CALZGT010000059.1 GCA_945787235.1 uncultured Prevotellaceae bacterium | reverse complement strand
TGACGCGCGAACAGCAGGACCGTCTCTTCCATGCCGTATGGGAGGACTACCCCGACATCACCAACCAGCGTGCCCGCATGCTGCGTCTGCGCGAGGACATCTACTACAATGCCCTTCAGGTAAAGTATGCCTATGCCGTGACCTGTCACAAGGCACAAGGCGGACAGTGGGCGCATGTCTATATTGACCAGGGCTACATCACTGAGGAAACGCTCACCCCCGACTATTTCCGATGGCTATATACCGCCCTGACCCGCGCTACGGAAAAAGTGTACTTGGTTAATTGGAAAAATCAAAGTTCAACAAACAATTAATAACGAACAATTAACAACGAACAATTAACAATAAACTGCGCGGTGTAACATTGCGCCAGCCCATTGTTAATTGTTCGTTGTTAATTGTTAATTGTTAATTGTTCGTTGTTATTTGTTGAACTGCCTTATACAGTCAGAATCTCAACGAGTTTGGTCACAGCAGAGAGCAGTCCATCTGGATTCTTACCACCGGCGGTAGCGAAGTGAGGCTGTCCGCCGCCGCCACCCTGGATGAGCTTGGCAGCCTCGCGGATGTTCTTTCCGATGTTCACCCCATTGGCCACCACGCTGTCCGAAGCCGCAGCCGTGAGGAGAGGCTTGTCAAAGTTCACACTGCCGATGACCACAAGGGCATTCTCCACCTCGGCCCTCAGCTGGAAAGCCAGGTCCTTGACGATGTCGGCAGGCAGGTTGGTGATGGCCTGGAGTACACGGATGCCATTGATTTCCTTGGCTTCCTGCACCATGCGTACCTTCAACTCCTGAGCCTTCTCACGCATCACGCCCTCTATCTGGGTGCGCAGGGCATCATTCTCGGCCATGGACTTCTGAATGGCTGCCTTGATGTCGGGAGCGTTGTTGAAGAAGGAACGTATCTCGTCCGTAGTATCTATCATCGTGTACATCAGTTCCTCCACCTTGGCACCCGTGATGGCCTCGATACGGCGTACGCCGGCAGCCACGCTGCTCTCACTCATGATCTTCACCATGCCGATGCAACCCGTAGCCTTGGCGTGGCAACCGCCACAGAACTCCACGCTCTCGCCGAACTGTACCACGCGGACACGGTCACCGTACTTCTCACCGAAGAGTGCGATGGCACCCAGCTTCTTGGCCTCCTCGATGGGTACGTCGCGGTGGTCCTGGAGGGGAATGTTCTGACGTATCTTGTCGTTGACGAGACGCTCCACCTCACGAATCTGCTCGGCGGTCACCTTCTGGAAATGAGAGAAGTCAAAACGCAGGTAGTCGGGAGTGACGAGCGAACCCTTCTGCTCCACATGCTCACCCAGCACCTGGCGGAGAGCCTGGTCCAGGAGGTGCGTACAGGTATGGTTGGCCTCGCTGGCATGACGCTTGTCGGTATCCACGCAGGCCATGAATTCAGCCTCAGGATGCTTGGGCAGCGTCTTGGTGATGTGTACGGCCAGGTTGTTCTCGTTCTTGGTGTCCATGATTTCGATGGTCTCCTCACCGTTCACCAGCACACCGCAGTCACCCACCTGACCACCCTTCTCGGCATAGAAAGGCGTCTTGTCGAGCACCAGCTGGTAGTAGGTCTGCTTCTTCTGCGTCACCTGACGGTAGCGCAGGATGTGGCAGGAATACTCCGTGAAGTCCCATCCCACGAACTCCGACTCCACGGCCTGCTGTCCGGGCACCTCTATCCAGTCCCCATTCTCCACGGCTGCAGCGTTGCGTGCGCGCTCCTTCTGCTTCTGCATCTCGGCATCAAATCCAGCCTCATCCACCGTCATGCCATGCTCACGGCAGATGAGTTCTGTGAGGTCGAGGGGGAAACCATAGGTGTCGAAGAGCGTGAAAGCCTTGTTGCCCGCAATCTGCGTGCTTCCGGCCTGGCGAGCCTCCTCGATGACCCCATTGAGCAGGCGGATGCCATTCTCCAGGGTGCGCAGGAAGCTGTCCTCCTCCTCCTTCATCACCTTCATGATGAGGTCCTTCTGGGCAGGCAGTTCGGGGAAGGCCTCTCCCATCTCCTGAATGAGCGTGGGCACGAGGGCATACATGAAAGCCTGCTTCTGTCCCAGGAAGGTATAACCATAGCGTACGGCACGTCGGAGGATGCGTCGGATGACATAGCCCGCCTTGGCATTGCCCGGCAGCTGTCCGTCAGCAATGCTGAAGGCGATGGCACGCAGGTGGTCCACGATGACGCGCAGGGCCACGTCGGTCTTCTCGTCCTCCCCGTACTTCACCCCGGCCATGTCGGCCATGGCCTTGATGAGGGGCTGGAAGACATCCGTGTCATAGTTCGACTGCTTGCCCTGGATGGCACGTACCAGACGCTCGAAGCCCATACCCGTGTCGATGACATTCATGCCCAGTGGTTCCAGGTGACCGTCAGCCTTGCGCTCATACTGCATGAAGACGATGTTCCATATCTCAATGACCTGTGGGTCATCCTTGTTCACCAGTTCACGTCCGGGCACCTTGGCCTTCTCCTCGGCCGAACGGCTGTCGAGGTGAATCTCCGAACAGGGGCCGCAGGGACCCGTGTCACCCATCTCCCAGAAATTGTCGTGCTTGTTGCCGTTGATGATGTGGTCGGCCGGCACATGCTTGAGCCAGAAGGCCGCAGCCTCCTCGTCGCGGGTAAGGTTCTCACTCTCGTCACCCTCAAAGACGGTGACGTAGAGGTCCTTGGGGTCGAGTTTCAGCACATCGACCAGGTATTCCCATGCCATGTCGATGGCTCCCTCCTTGAAATAGTCACCGAAGGACCAGTTGCCCAGCATCTCGAACATGGTGTGGTGGTACGTGTCGTGGCCCACCTCCTCCAGGTCGTTGTGCTTGCCACTGACGCGGAGACACTTCTGGGTGTCGGCGCGGCGGCGGGGCTCGGGGTCACGGCTGCCCAGGATGATGTCCTTCCACTGGTTCATGCCGGCGTTGGTAAACATAAGGGTGGGGTCGTCCTTGATGACCATAGGGGCAGAGGGGACGATGAGGTGGTCTTTCGACTCAAAGAACTTCTTGAACGAATCGCGGATTTCTTTTGCTGTTAACATTGTCTTGATTATGCTTAATGCACAAGCCCCCAAAACTAAACGCTTGAAGGTCTATTGTGCTTATTGTTAAAAATTTGGTGCAAAATTACAAAAAAATATTGGTTCCGTACGTGGCATATCGGGAAATTTTGTATATTTGCAGGCAAATTACGCAAATATCCCAATATTGATCAATAATAACCAAGGTTGCAAGTTATAATATAAGGTGTTATGCCCTACGTAGCCAATAAAGATACCAAGAAGTACTACGCCATCCACGAGGTGTCGGAGCTGATAGGCGTGAGTGAGACGCTGCTGCGCTACTGGGAGAAGGTCTTTCCCACCATCAACCCCAAGAAGAGCGGACGCAACATACGGCAATATACCAAGGAGGACATCGAGGAGATACGCCTGGTATATAACCTGGTCAAGGTACGTGGCATGAAACTGGCCACGGCCCGCGATGCCATCAAGAAGAACCGTGAAGGCGTGGAGGGCGTGAGCGAGGTCATGCAGAAGCTCCTCGACATACGCAGCGAACTGCTGTCCATCAAGAAAGAACTGGAGCAGATAGAGTGAAGGGGCACGGCAAAACCTTCTGCCAGCCGCCCCCTTGACCGTCAGGATATTCTCCTGGCACTATCCACTCCCTTTATCTTCTTCAGTTTCTTGCAGATGGCCTGTACGTCCTCTGCATCGTGAACTTCCATCTGTATCTCTCCCTTGAAGATACCGTCGTGCGTCTCGATGAGCAGACGCGGTATGTTGACGTTGAGCTGCTCGGAGAGCACCCCCGTGATGTCGTGCAGCATCCCTATGCGGTCGATGCCGTCTATCTGTATGGTGGCCTGGAAGAGCAGTTTCTTGTGCGTCTCCCAGTTGGCTGCCCAGATACGGTTGCCGTAACTGGCCTTGAGCCTGTTGGCCACGTCACAGCTGCGCTTGTGGATGACAATGCGGTCCTCACTCTCCTGGTAGCCCAGCACCTCGTCGCCGGGAATGGGATGACACTGGGGGCACATCACGTAGCGTCCTATGGTCTCCTCGTTGAGCAGCAGCGGCTGCTTCCGGGCCTTCTTCGCATCCTTGCTGTCAGGAGCCGGCAGGGCAGGGGCTGTCTCCCGCTTGGCCGTCACCTCCTCCTTGGCCGCAGGGGTCTGTTCCTCGTTCATCTTACGGGTGAAGAAGCGGAGGTAGCGTCCCCACCGGCGTTTGCCCTGCGTATCCTCGCGCAGCACCGTGAGGTCCTGGGCTCCCAGGATGACCTCCTCCTTTCCGATGGCCGTATAGAGTTGCTCGCGCGTAATTATATTATGTAGGATGCACAGTTTATCGACGTTGATACTGTTCATCTCCACCTCGTTCTGCTCCAGGAAATGCAGCAGGGCATCCTCCCCCTTCTTCTGCAGTTCGCGGTCCTTCTTGCGCAGTATGGCCACTATCTTGGTGCGTGCCTTGCCCGTGGTGACGAAATTGAGCCATTCGGGCTGCACCATGAGGTCGCGCGAGGTGAGCACCTCCACCTGGTCTCCGCTCTGTAGTTCCTGGCTCAGGGGCACCAGTTTGTGGTTGACCTTCACACCCATGCAGTGCGTTCCCACGAAGGTATGGATGGAGAAGGCAAAGTCCAGTGCCGTGCATCCCGTAGGCATGGTGCGGAACTCCCCCTTGGGCGTGACGACGAAGATTTCCGAGGCATAGAGGTTGAGCTTGATGGCATCCAGGAAGTCGATGGCATTGGGTTGTGGGTCATCGAGGATTTCCTTGATGGTGGCCAGCCACTTGTCCAGTTCGTTCTCGCTGTCCTGCGTCGTCTTGCTCCCCTCCTTGTATTTCCAGTGGGCTGCAAAACCGTGCTCGGCAATCTCGTCCATGCGCTGTGAACGTATCTGCACCTCTATCCAGCGTCCGTTCTTGCCCATGAGCGTGCTCTGCAGTGCCTGGTAGCCGTTGGCCTTGGGGTGGTTGAGCCAGTCGCGCAGACGTTCGGGGTGGGTCTTGTAGATGCTGGTGGCCAGGGCATATATCTGGAAGCACTCAGCCACCTCCTGTTCGTTGCTGCTGCCCTCCTGGGGCGTGAAGATGATGCGCACGGCCAGGATGTCGAATATCTCTTCGAAGGAGACATGCTTGTTCTGCATCTTGTTCCAGATGGAATAAGGCGACTTGATACGCTCCTTGATGATGTAGCGTATGCCGGCCTGGTCCAGCTTCTCACGAATAGGGGCGATGAACTCCTCGAAGATGCCGTGCAGGTCATCCTCCATGGAGGCGAGCCTGTCCTTGATCTGCCGGTACTCTTCCGGGTGCTCGTAGCGGAAACTCAGGTTCTCCAGTTCCTCTTTGACGCGGTTCAGTCCCAGGCGGTTAGCCAGCGGGGCATAGATGTAGAGCGTCTCGCCGGCTATCTTGTACTGCTTGTTGGGCAACTGGCACCCCAAGGTGCGCATGTTGTGCAGGCGGTCGCTTATCTTGATGAGGATGACGCGTATGTCCTCGCTCATGGTGAGCAGCAGTTTCTTGAAGGACTCGGCCTGTACCGAAGCCTGGTCACCGAAGATACCACCCGATATCTTGGTGAGTCCATCCACGATCTGGGCTATCTTGTCGCCGAAGATGTTGCGTATGTCCTCTACGGTGTAGTCGGTATCCTCCACCACGTCATGGAGCAGGGCACAGCAAATGCTGGTGCTGCCCAGTCCGATTTCCTCACAGGCTATCTGAGCCACGGCGATGGGGTGCATGATGTAGGGTTCGCCCGAGAGCCTCCTGACCCCCTGGTGTGCCTGCCGCGCAAAGTTGAACGCCTTGTCGATGATCTGCGTATGCTTGCGGTGTCTGGAGTGCAGATACGTATCTATGAGGTGCTGGTACGCCTCGTCCACCATCCTCTTCTCGTCTGTCACATTGCCTTCTGCCATGATGAACCCTCCTTACGCTATTTCACGATTTTCAGTTTCTGGTTGGGTTTGATGCGGTCACCCTTGAGCCCGTTGGCCCTCCGCAGCTTGGCCACGGTAGTACCGTTGCGAGCCGCTATCTGGCTCAGCGTGTCGCCCTTCCTCACGGTGACGGTCTTGCCCGTCCCCTTCGTCCGGCTGGACTTCCGGCTCTTGGTGCTGGCTTTCTTGCGTGCCGATGCCTGGCCCACGGTCTCTTCTTTCTGTGCCGTTTCTGCCACGGCCTTTTCCGTCACGCCCTTCAGCGTCTGGGTATCCGTGGCGACATAGACCGAGTCCCCGGCCTCGAGAAATGCATTCACGGCCGCCGTGGGAAGGCGGAGCGTGCAGGGCCGCACATGACCGGGAATGAGCGAGGTGCGGTACTGGGGGTTCAGCGCCTTCAGTTCGTCCATCTCCATGCCCGTGGCCTTGACCACCTGGCTCATCTGCAGCGGACGCGAAATCATCAGCGTGTCACTGGAGGCGGGCAGGCGCGTGGCCGCCGGACAGATGTTGTGGTCGCAGTAGTAGTTCATGATGTAGGTAGCCGCGATGAAGGCCGGCACGTAGCCGCGCGTCTCACCGGGCAGGTAGGGGTAGATGGTCCAGAAATCCGTCTCGCCCCCGGCACGCTTGATGGCCTTGGTCACGTTGCCCGGTCCGCAGTTGTAGGCCGCGATGCAGAGCGTCCAGTTGCCGAAGATGTTGTAGAGGTCCTTCAGGTAGTGGGCCGCAGCATAACTGGCCTTGATGGGGTCGCGGCGTTCATCCACGAGACTGGTCACCTCCAGGTTGTAGTTCTTGGCCGTACCTATCATGAACTGCCACAGTCCTGCGGCCCCCATCCTGGAAGTGGCAGAGGGGTTCAGGGCACTCTCTATGATGGGCAGGTACTTCAGTTCCAGGGGTATCTGGTAACTCTCCAGTGCCTCCTCGAAGATGGGGGTGTAGAAGTTGGAGGCTCCCAGCATGATGCTCACGGAGCGGCGCAGCCGGGTGGCATAGCGGTCGATGTACTGGCGCACCACGGGGTTGAAGGGCATCTCCATGACCACGGGCAGACGGGAGAGGCGGCTGGCGATGACGGAGTCGGGAAAGTCAGGATTGACGTTCTTGGGGTCACACTCCTCCTCACTGATGAAGTTGCGCACGGCCCACTCGTTGAAGAGGGAGTCTATCTCGCGGTCGGTCATGCCCTCGGGCAGTTCGTTGTCAATGTTGATGCGGTTGTCCTTCTGCTCTTCTTCCTCTTCCTCCATGACCGGGATGGTGAGGGTGGGCAGGGTGGCACGGGCCTCCTGGCAGGGAGCCCATCCCATGGTGGCTAATGCCAATAACAGTATCTTACAGGTATGTTTCATAGTCGTTGTTTTGATGTTCTCAGAAATTCAGGCTGCACTGCACCCCCACGGCACGCTGTCCGTAGCGGCACTGCAGGAGGTCTTCACCGTGCATCAGGGTGGGTTCCCAGTGGATGGAGAGGTCACGGCTGATGTCGAAGGTGCTGAGCTCGGCATCCACGTAGGCATCGATGATGGAGAGGAGATAGACGCCGGCAAAGGCGAAGATGCTCATGTCGCGGTACTTGCGGAAGTAGTCCTTCTTCCTTTTGAAGATGTCCTTGAAACGCTCCTCCTTGCCCGTGATGTCATAGCCCAGGGGCAACATCTTCTCATAGCTCTTCGTGTTGGGGTCGTTGTCCATGATGTCCAGGTAGGCCTGGGTGTAGTCCTTCAGCATCTGGCTGTTCCACGAGAAGGCATAGACACACCCCAGGAAACCTCCGTAGAAGATGGGCAACTTCCAGTACTTGTGGTTGTATATCTGACCGGCACCGGGGAACACCAGGGCCAGCCACATGGAGCGGATGGGGTTGGGCACGAAGGTCTGGGGCTTGAGGTTATGGAGGGTCACCGTCAGCGAGTCAGCCATGCGGGACACCTCCGCGCTGTCGGGCAGCACAACCTGTCCGCGGCGCAGGGCTGCCCTGGACATGCGGAGCCGGCCTGCCTGCTGCTTGAGGGAGTCGTTCCTGAAGACCTGCTGCCTGAGGGAGTCGGTCACGAGGACTTTCTGCCTGAGGGAGTCAGCCACCCCACCTACTACAGAATCAGCAGGCAGAATCTCCTTGACGGGGGCTTCTGTCTGCTCTGCCTGGGCCAGGGCGGCGGTTGCGCCGAGGCACCATGCCATGAGTATGAACAATAGTCTTTTCACCTACTGGTTGGACTGCAGCTGGTCAAACACTTCCATGATGCGGGCCAGTTCCTCCTCGTTGGCAAAGGGGATGCTTATCTTGCCCCTTCCCTTGTCCGTACAGGTCAGCTGCACCTTGGTTCGGAAGAAGGAGGAGAGACTCTCCTTCAAGGCACTGTACTCGGCGGCCTTCTGTCCGCCCCGCACCTTCATCTGCCCGTTGCTCGTCTTTACGGTACCTCCCTCCATGAGTTCCTTCACCATGCTCTCCACCTTGCGCACGCTAAGTCCCTCGGCCTTGACGGCCTCGAAGACCTTGATCTGCAGTTTGGGGTCCTCCAGGGGCAGGATGGCACGTGCATGGGCCATGTCTATCTCACGGTTCTTCAGGGCCATCTGTATGGTGGCGGGCAACTTCAGCAGTCGCAGGTAGTTGGTCACGGTGGCACGGTTCTTGCCCACCTTCTCGCTCAGCCGCTCCTGCGTCAGTCCGTACTGCTCCATGAGGTGCTGGTAGGCCAGGGCTATCTCCAGCGAGTTCAGGTCCTCGCGCTGTATGTTCTCTATCAGCGCCATCTCCATCATGTTCTCGTCATCGACGGTGCGTATGTAGGCAGGGATGCTGTAGAGCCCGGCCAGCGAGGAAGCCCTCCAGCGGCGCTCACCGGCGATGATGACGTAGGTGCCGTCGCCCATGTCACGCAGCGTGACGGGCTGCACGATGCCTATCTCGCGGATGCTGTCGGCCAGTTCCTGCAGCGCGTCCTGGTCGAAGTCGCGGCGGGGCTGGTTGGGATTGGGACGGATGGAGCTGAGGGGTATCTCGCTGATGGATGACGAGCCCTGTGTCTTGACCTCTCCGGTGCTGATGAGGGCATCGAGTCCTCGTCCCAGGGCAGGGTATTTCTTGTGTACGGCCATTATCTTGTCGGTTTTGCGGTGTTTCACTTATGGGGGCGTCACTCTGCCGGAACTGCCTCTTCCTTGTTCTTGGCGATGATCTCGTTGGCCAGGGCCAGGTGGTTCTTGGTGCCCATGGCATCGGCATCGTAGAGCAGCACGGGCAGACCGTGGCTGGGTGCCTCGGAGAGCTTGACGTTGCGCATGATGACGGTGTCGAAGACGAGTTCCTGGAAGTGGCGCTTCACCTCGTCGTAGATCTGGTTGGCCAGGCGCAGGCGACTGTCGTACATCGTCAGCAGGAATCCCTCGATTTCGAGCCTGGGGTTCAGCTTCGACTTGATGATCTTGATGGTGTTGAGCAACTTGGAGATGCCTTCCAGGGCAAAATACTCGCACTGCACGGGGATGATGACGCTGTCGGAAGCCGTGAGGGCGTTCACCGTGATGAGTCCCAGCGAGGGCGAGCAGTCAATGAGTATGTAATCGTATTCGCCCTTCAGGGGTTCGAGCATGCGGGCCACCACACGCTCGCGGTCCTTCACCTGGAGCATCTCTATCTCGGCTCCCACCAGGTCGATGTGGCTGGGGATGATATCCAGGCCGTCTATCTCGGTGGTATAGATGGATTCGCGCACGTCCACGCCGTCTATCAGACAGTTGTAGATGGAGGAGTCAATCTGCGTGGGATCCACGCCCATGCCCGAGGAGGCATTGGCCTGGGGGTCGGCATCTACGAGCAGCACTTTCTTCTCCAGGGCGGCCAGTGAGGCGGCCAGGTTCATGGAGGTTGTCGTCTTGCCTACACCTCCCTTTTGGTTTACAATAGATATGATTTTACCCATTTCTTGGTGATTTTGCTGCGGCAAAGTTAGGCATTTTTTGCCACATACCTTCCCGTCAGAGGGTTAAAAATGTGCAAAATGTTCATAACTCGCCCAAATTGTTCATAACTCACCGCTTTTGAACGGCATTTTTCCGTGTGTGTGCGTACATTTCATTGTTTTTCTGCCTAAAACTTGCGCCTTTGATTTTTTTTGCCTAATTTTGTCTTCACTAAAACTGTTGATAACTCATGAAAACGATATTCCTGACCAACGACGACGGCATTCAGGCCCTGGGCCTGCGCACCCTGGCCCACCTGATGAGCCGGCTGGGCAGGGTGGTTGTCGTAGCCCCGGACTCCGCACGCTCGGGGGCGGCCTGCAGCATCACCCCTACCACACCCATCCTGCTGAACGAATGGCACGACTATGACAAGGGGGATGCCGACCCGCTGCTGCCGGCAAGGGGGGAACACCCCATTGCTTACTACACCTGCTCGGGCACGCCCGTGGATTGTGTCAAACTGGCCAGCGAGACGGTGCTCGATGCAGCTCCCGACCTCATGGTGAGCGGCATCAACCATGGGGACAATGCGTCCATCAGTGCGCACTACTCGGGCACGGTGGGGGCTGTCGTGGAGGCTACGCTCAAGGGGTGGCCTTCCGTGGCCTTCTCGCTCCGCACCTTCCAGCGCCGGCCGGACTTCTCTCCTTTCTTCGACACCATTGTAAGGATTGCCGCACAGGTCCTGGCACAGGGACTGCCTTCCTTCGAGTGTCTCAACGTGAACTTCCCCGAGGTGGAAAGCCTGCGGGGCATACGGGTGGGACGCATGGCGCGGGGCATCTGGTCGGGGGAGTGGGAGGATGCCCACAACCCGCATGGCAAGAGGGCTTTCTGGCTCACGGGACGGTTCACCAACCTCGAACCGGAGCAGGAGGACACGGACTACTGGGCCCTGGACCATGGCTATGCGGCCGTCACACCGCTGCATCTGGACATGACGGCGCACGGTTCCCTGGAGATGTTAAGGAAGTTGTTTCACGATAATCCCTGAAGGAGCAGGGAGATGCTCTCACACACCCAATGAAATACTATCTCATAGCGGGGGAGGCCAGCGGCGACCTGCATGCCTCGCACCTCATGCGTTCACTCAAGGCACAGGACCCTGAGGCGGAGTTCCGCTACTATGGCGGCGACCTCATGGCGGCTCAGGGGGGCACCCTCGTGCAGCACTACCGTGACCTGGCTTACATGGGTTTCATCCCCGTACTGCTTCATGCACGCACCATCCTGAAGGGCATGAAGCGTTGCAAGGAGGATATCGTGGCCTGGCAGCCTGACGCACTCATCCTCGTGGATTACCCGGGTTTCAACCTGAACATAGCGAAGTTTGTCCATGCACATACGTCCATCCCGGTACACTACTACATCTCGCCCAAGATATGGGCGTGGAAGGAGCACCGCATCAAGGCCATCAGGCGGGATGTCAACTTCCTCTATTCCATACTGCCCTTCGAGGTGGAGTTCTTCGAGGGGAAGCACCACTACCCCATCGACTACGTGGGCAACCCTACGCTCGACGAGGTGAGTGCCTTCCTCAGCCATCACCCTGCCGACTTCAGTACGTTTACACAGGAGAATGGCCTCTCTGGTCTTCCTGTCATAGCCCTGCTGGCGGGAAGCCGTCGTCAGGAGATACGTGACAACCTCAGTCGCATGATAGAGGCGGCACGGCATTTCGCCACGGATTACCAGCTGGTGGTGGCCGGTGCCCCGGGCATCGAACCGGACTTCTACGGGCAGTTCACGCAGGGCTTGCCCGTACGCATCGTCTATGGGCAGACCTTCCGCCTGTTGCAGCACAGCACGGCTGCCCTCGTCACCAGTGGCACGGCCACGCTGGAGGCGGCTCTCTTCCGTGTGCCTCAGGTGGTGTGTTACTACATGTCTTTCGGTCGCATCGTGAGTGCCATACGTCCTTTCTTCCTCAAGATTCCCTTCGTCTCCCTCGTCAACCTCATAGCGGGCCGCGAGGTAGTGCCTGAGTTGGTGGCTGACGGCATGAAGCCTTCCCGCATACGCCGGCACCTGGCCTCCATCCTTCCGGGAGGTGAGGCAAGGCAGCCCATGCTGGACGGCTATGCCCTCATGGCAGAGCGTCTGGGCACTCCCGGTGCTCCCGACCATGCCGCCCGCCTCATCGTAAACAGGACCAACCTAAAGGTAGGTTCTATAAATTAGCTTTGATGGGATTTTGCTCTATCTCTGAGATAAGCAGCGACTCATCAGCGATGTAGTAACAGGACAAATAAAAGTATGCTAAGCAATATGGAAGACTACAGCGAATACATAATACAAGGCGAACCCGATAAAAGGGAACGTGTAAGGAACTGGATGACTGCCATCG
>CALZGT010000058.1 GCA_945787235.1 uncultured Prevotellaceae bacterium | reverse complement strand
TCTATCATCTTCCTGTATATCTCCAGTGCCTCTTCCATTTCCTGGATGAGGATATATTCATCTGCCGTATGGCTTCGGCTGCTTTGCCCCGGTCCCATCTTCATGGAGGGGAAAGGCATCAGTGCCTGGTCAGAGAGGGTGGGGCTTCCGAAGGGTTTCCTTCCCAGTTCGATGGCCCTTAGCAGTAAGGGATGTGATGACTCCATGCGGCTGGAGTTCAGCCGGAAGGAGCGGGCCTTGACCTCACTCTCCACATTCTGGCACACCACATCGTAGATTTCCTTGTTGCTGTAACACTCATTGCTTCTCACATCTACCGTAAAACTGCAAGTGTCGGGTATCACGTTGTGCTGCGTACCCGCCTGAATGATGGTGATGGTCATCTTCACGCCACCCAGCAAGGGCGACTCCTCGGGGAAACGGAACGTCCTGAACCACTCGATGTCCTTCAGGGCATGGTAGATGGCATTGTCACCCTCATTGCGTGCCGCGTGTCCTGCCTTGCCGTGTGCCGTGCAGTCCAGCACCATGAGTCCTTTTTCCGCTATGGCAGGCTGCATACCTGTGGGTTCTCCCACCAGTGCTACACTGATGGGTGGCAGGAGAGGCAGTACACACTCTATACCGTTCTTCCCACTCACCTCTTCCTCTGCCGAGGCCAGGAAGACGAGGTTATAGGGCAGCGAGGCTCCTCTCAGATTGCAGTATGTGGCCAGCAGCGTCACGAGCGACGCCCCATCGTCATTACTTCCCAATCCGTAGAGGCATCCCTCTTCCGTCCGTCTCGGTTCGTAGGGATTGCGGGTCCAGGCACTGACCGGTCTTACCGTGTCGATGTGCGCATTGAGCAGCAGTGTCGGTTTTCCCCCGTCATACCCCGGAGCCACCTCCCACAGATTGTTGTGGAGGCGCTGTGGAGTCAGTCCCAGGAGCCGCATCTCCTGTTCCAGCCAGTCCGCTGCCGCCTTTTCTTCCCGGCTGGTACGCGGTATGCTGATGAGCTTTTCCAGTAAGTAGATACAATCATTTACATTCATCTTCCTATCCATTTTTCTGGGTTCAGGGTAGCCGTTTCCTTTCTCAATTGGAAGTGCAGGATGCACTTGCCGTCCTCGTTGTGCGCCAGGGTGCCTATGAGGTCGCGTGCGCGTACCTTCTGTCCTTTGCTCACCTGGACTGAGGCCAGGTTACAATACACCGAGATATAACTTCCGTGCCGTATGAGCACCCCCTTCGTGTTGTAGAACTTGAACACCGCAGTCACCTCACCGTCAAAGACCGCCCTGGCCTTGGCCCCGTTCTTTCCGATGTAGTTGACCCCCTTGTTGTCCAGTTGCACGTTGGTCATGCCCGGCACGTTGTAGCGTCCGTAACGTTCCCCCAGCATGTAGCTTCCCGTGATGGGTACGGGCAGTCTGCCCCTGTTCTGTTCGAAGGAACCGTTCAGTGCCTTGTCCTCCGGTGTCAGCCAGGTGGAGGGAACTGCTGTCTGGCTCTCTTTGCTGCTGCTCTTTCCCCCCGTTTTTCCCTTCTTGCGCTGAGCTTCCGCCTTTCTCCTGGCCTCTTCCGCCTTTCTGCGTGCCGCCTCAGCCCTCTTGCGTGCCGCTTCTACTTCGGCCGCCACCACGGCATCTATCGTCTTGTTCAGCTGAGCCAGTTGCGTACGCTGTTTGCTCAGTTTCGACTGGAGGTTCTTCTCCTTGCTGTTCAGCGACTCTATCTGCCTCTGCTGCTCCACCTGCTGTACCCCCAGTTCATGGCGTTCCTGCATGACGTTTCTCATGAGCGTGTTCATCTCGCTCTTGGCACTCAGCAACTTGTTCTGCGTACTGAGCAGTTCCCCCTGCTTGGCAAGCAGTTCCTCTCCCATGTTCCGCAGTATGGAGGCAAAGTAGTTGGTGTTGCGGGCGCGCCGGCTCATCTGCATGAGCTTTCGGGCTGACAGGATGAAGAGCGTAGGACTCTGTACGTGCCTGTAAGCCCTTGCCATGCGCAGTGCCCTGGCATATTTGTCCTTCTTCTCCTCCAGTTTGCCGTTCACCATGCCGACGTGGCTTTGCAGCGTGTCCATCTTGCGGTCCAGGTCGTTCATGCGTTCCTCAGCCACCCGTATGCCCTCCAGCCTCTCCTCCAGTTGCACGTCCAACTGCTTCGACACTTTCTTGTGCGAGGTGATGTCCTTTCGGGTACGTTCCAGTTCCTGCTGCGAGGTCTTCAGTTCCTTCTGCAGCCGTTCCCTCTGCTTCTTCAGGTCCTTAACCTTCTTGCTGTTCTGCGCCTGTGCGGGCAGCGCAAGCGTCAGGGTACATAATATGATAAGGAAGAACCTCATGTTATTCCGACAGGCTGAGAATTTGCTTGAAAGCCACCTGGATGGGCACCTCCTTCATTTTCTTCTTGTCGATGGCGGTTCTTGTCTCCTTCCATTTCTCTTCCATGTGCAGGCGTGAAAGGGCCATTTCTGCCTTGACGCTGGCATTCTTAAAGTTCATGTCCATCCCCATCTTGTCGGGAAAGTCCTTGCCGTTGAGGCGTGCCCAACTGTTGTAGGTCCATTTCATGCAGCCATTGGCTCCCGCGAGGTCCGTCTGCTTCAGCAGGTGGGTAGCCGCGTGGGTGAGGAATTTTGTTACGAGGGTGGGTGTGGTGTGCGTCAGGATGAGGTTCTCCCCCTCCTGCTGCTGTGCATAGTCCATGAGCTTGGGTGTGTTGCCCATGCTGTTGGGGGTGAAGAGTTCGTTCCATAGGAGTGCCTGGAACGTAAAGAAATTGATGCCGTTGTCCCTGAAGAAAGGTATGTCGGCATAACTGGCCTTCACGTACTGCTTGCCCAGGCGGTTGAGGATGAGGATGTAGTCCTGCGTCATTTCCAGGCGTCCTGCTTCCACCAGTCCGAAGACCTGCAAGGAAATCTGTATGACATCATCCCTCTGCATCTTCAGTGTGCCTCCCACGTTGAGCTTTTTGGCTCCCGCCTCCAGTTTCAGGTTGATGCGGCTTGTCACCTGTGGGGTCATGTTGCGGTTGCTGTTGACCTGTTCCACTATCTCACTGTTGATGATGCTTTGGCTGTCCACCACGACAACCTCCTTCTCTTTCTTCGAACATGATGCCAGCAGTATGAGCGCTGCTACGGGCCACAATCGGATAATCTTGTTCATTTCTTGATGTATTTTCTTTTTTTGATTTTTCTGTTCAGGGTGGCATTCCTCTTTTCGGGGAGTTTCTGCTGCGCCAGTTTCCACATTCTCACGGCCAGTTCCGTCTCGCCGCACTGTGCGTAGATATCCCCCGCGTGTTCCAACACCACGGCACTGGCCTCGCTGTCAGCCAGCAGGGTGCTGTCCTGTTGCGCCGGGTCGATGACACGCTGCATGTAGTTGCGTGCCGTGGTATAGTCCTCCTGCATGAAAAGAATCCATGCGTACGTGTCCAAGTACGTCTTGTTGGAAGGCTGTGCCTTGATGGTGCGGTAGCTCATCTTCTCTGCCACGTCCAGTCTCTCCCCCTTCTCCGAGAGGAAATAGGCATAGTTGTTGAGGCAAACGATATGGTCCGGCACGTAGGCCAGGCACGAGTCGTAAGCCTCGAAGGCCGCACGCTCCTTTCCCATCTCGTGCAGGACGTCTCCCTGCAGGGCATAGATGTTTCCCACCATTTCCGGTTTCGAGTTCTCGTTCACCTGTCGGATGGCCGTCGTCAGGGCCGTCACAGCCTCCTCGTTCCTCTCCTGCTGCAGCAGGGAGACCCCCAGCAGGTAGTGGAAGAGCAGTTCGTTTGGGTGGTAGATGAGGGCCGACTGGCAAAGTGTCTCGATACCCCTGACATTCTGCTGTGCGATGTAGTACTGCACGACGGCCTCCAGCGTTTCCAAGTGGTCAGGCCTTACATGAAGGATGCGTTCCATGACAGGTATGAGTTCCTGTTCCTTGGCCCCTTCCACCATCGACTTGTAGGAGAGGTACATCTGCAGGAATGCCACGTCCGGCTTGTCAGGTGCCAGCAGGGTGTCAAAGACCGCTTCGGCATGCTTGCGCAGGGCGGGTTCCAGGTAGGCATCCTTCAGCAGGGCTCCCAGCGCCTTGATGCGCAGTGCCATGTCCGTGGTGCCGTCCAGGACGATGGCGTCCCGCATGGTACGGTACTGTACCGTGTCTCCCACCAGCAGGGGGTACTGCATGCGTGAGTGCAGCAGGTTGACATTCCTTGGGTCTATGCGTTCAGCCCTGTCGTAGGCCACGAGGGCACTGTCATACGCAGCGATGGTCATGTACTCATCCCCCAGCAGGATGTGGTTGGTGGCATCGTAGGGAAACTCGTGGCAGAGTTCCCTGAGCTTTGTGAAGGCCTGCACGGTGTCCCCCAGGTCCAGGTAGAGGGCATATTTCTGTCCCGCTATCCTGGTGTTGTTGCCCAGCAGCGTCTCGATGCGTTCCAGCACCCGTATGGCATCCGTGGTACGTCCCGCCGACTTGTACAGTTCGAAGAGCTGTGCCAGGATGTCCGTCCTTTTTGTCTGCAGCCTTGCCATGTCCTCCAGCACGGGTATAGCCTCGTCGGGTTGCCGTGTGGCCATGAGGACCGAGGCCAGCGACTCCTTGTAGGTAGGGTTCCGTGGGTCGTTTTCCACAGCCTTTTTGAGCTTCTCCATGCATACGCTGTCCTGCCCGATGGCGTAGTACAGCAGTCCGAGGTTGTAGTTGGCGGCAGGGTTTTCGGGGTCAATCTCCAGGCAGTGTTGCAGCAAGTCGGCCATGGAGGAGGCATCCTCCTTGGCTTCGCTCAGAGCCGCGATGTAGTAGTACGTGAGACGCTGCTGCCCCCAGGCAAGGCAAGGGCATGCAGCGACCAGCAGCCGCAGCAACCATCTTGTGATGTCCCTTCTCTTCCGCATCCTATTCCTTTCCGCTATGTCCGAAACCACCCTCTCCACGCTCCGTCTCGTCCAGTGTGTCGGTCTCTACCCATTCGGCCTGCTCGTGGCGTGCTATCACCATCTGGGCTATACGTTCCCCATCCTGTATGACGAACGGTTCCTGGCTCAGGTTGACCAGGATGACACCGATGAGTCCCCGGTAGTCCGCATCGATGGTGCCGGGACTGTTGAGTACCGTGATGCCGTGCTTCAGGGCCAGTCCGCTGCGGGGCCTTACCTGGGCTTCCACGCCGGCAGGCAGTGCGATGCGCAGCCCGGTGGGGATGAGCGCACGCTGCATCGGTATGAGGGTGACGGGTTCATCGAGGTTGGCCCTCAGATCTACACCTGCTGATTGCGGGGTGGCGTAGGCGGGCAGTGGATGATGTGACTCGTTTATGATTTTTACTTTCATTGCTTCTTGTGTTTTTGGCCTGCCTCTACAGGGGGCACGACCCGTTTGTTGTCCTTTACCCTGCAAAATTACTATTTTAATATATCCAAAGGATACCTTTTTATGGCACTTTTCTGCTTTTTAACTTCTTTTTTATCTTTTTCTTTTGTTGTTTGATAGTTTTAACCTAATTTTGCAGCGTGAAGAAATGTATGACCATACCCTTGGCACTCCTCTTCTTCCTCTTTGTGGGGATGAGCCATGCCATGCCTTCCCGTGATGCAGCATCCCGGGTGAAGGGAGATTCTATTCGGGTTCCGTTACCCAGACTGGTGGAAAAACCCAAACAGAAATACAAGGAAACGAGTGTCTATGCACGCCGCATGGCCTCCTCCGCTTCCCCTGTACAGCTGAAGGTCAAGGGATCTTCGCTTTTGATTATCAGTAACTGTGCCCAGCTGCTGCCCATCTACACCCAGGGTGGCTCCTTTTACATGGCCATGCGCCTCAACAAGGGGGAGAACTGGCTGGGCGGTTTGCCTCGCGGACGTTACATCATCAACCATCGTAGTATCAGCATTCCCTGAAGTCGCGTTAAGTGGTGTCTCAGGGAGAAGAAATATAGGATAGATGAGCGAAAGCAAAGTGTTTGAACTGGACCTTGACAAGGTCATGGCAGAACGTGCGGGGGGAAAGGTACCCCGTTTCATGGTGAACTGGCTCAAACGGTTCATTCATCAGGATTTCATCAACGAGTATCTCCGACAGGGATATGTGGGTGTGGAGTTCTGTACGCATACCCTCGAGTACCTGGGGGTAAGGGTCGATGTGAAGGGGTTGGAGAACCTTCCCCATGACGGCCGGCTCTGCACCTTTGTCAGTAACCACCCTCTCGGTGCCATCGATGGGGTCACGCTGGGCAGCGTACTGGGTCAGGCCTACGACGGGCGTATCAAGTACCTGGTCAATGACCTCCTGATGAACCTGCCCGGACTGGCTCCCCTGTGTGTGCCCATCAACAAGTTGGGCAAGCAGGCCCGCAACTTCCCGGCCATCGTCGAGGCGGCTTTCAACGGCGACGACCACGTCATCATGTTTCCCGCCGGACTCTGCTCACGCAAGCAGAAGGGAGTCATCCGCGACCTCCCCTGGGGCAAGGCCTGCGTACAGAAGAGCGTACAGCACCACCGTGACATCGTGCCCATCCATTTCGTGGGGCAGAACAGTCCGCGCTTCTACCGGGTGGCCAACCTCTGCAAGGCCCTGCACCTGAAGTTCAACCTCGCCATGCTCTTCCTGCCCGATGAGATGTACAGGAGCCGCGGACAACATTACACCGTCCACATCGGCACTCCCATCCCCTGGCAGACCTTCGACTGCAGCCGCAGTGCCAAGGAGTGGGCACAGTGGTTGCAGGACCGTGTCTATGCACTGAATTAGAAATCAACCAACTCAATATCAACATGGAACAAATCATAGACCCCATATCTGTAGAGGTACTGAAGGGCGAACTCACCGAAGACAAGCGCTTGCGTTTTACCAACAAGAGCCACAACGAGATATATGTTGTCACCTGGCAGGATTCTCCCCAGGTGGTGCGTGAAATAGGCCGTCTGCGCGAGATTGCCTTCCGTGAGGCGGGAGGCGGCACGGGCTTGCCGCTGGACCTGGATGAGTTTGACACCATGGAGAATCCCTACAAGCAACTCATCGTATGGGACCCCGAGGCTGAGAAGATTCTGGGAGGGTACCGCTACATCCTGGGTCCTGACGTGCAGGTCGATGCCCAGGGGCAACCCATCCTGGCCACCTCGCACATGTTCCATTTCTCTGAGCGTTTCATGAAGGACTACATGCCCTATACCATCGAACTGGGCCGCTCCTTCGTCACCCTGGAATATCAGAGTTCGCGCAGCGGTTCCAAGGGCATCTTTGCCCTCGACAACCTCTGGGACGGTCTGGGTGCCCTCACTGTCATCCTGCCCAACGTGCGCTATTTCTTCGGCAAGTTCACCATGTACCCCAGTTATGATCGTCGTTGCCGCGACATGATTCTCTACTTCCTGAAGAAGCATTTTGCCGACAAGGAAGAACTGATTATCCCGATGAAACCGCTCCAAATTGAAACTGACCCCGCAGAACTGGAACGTCTCTTCACCGAGGATGAGTTCAGGAAGGACTACCGCATCCTGAACCGTGAGGTGCGTCTCCTGGGGTACAACATCCCCCCGCTGGTCAATGCCTACATGAACCTCTCGCCCACCATGCGCCTTTTCGGTACGGCCATCAACTATGGTTTCGGTGATGTCGAGGAGACGGGCATCCTCATTGCCGTCGATGAAATCCTCGACGACAAGCGCGTACGGCATATCGA
Source organism: uncultured Prevotellaceae bacterium (assembly GCA_945787235.1). GTDB lineage: Bacteria > Bacteroidota > Bacteroidia > Bacteroidales > Bacteroidaceae > Physcousia. The sequence continues at coordinate 4,655 of CALZGT010000058.1, read as the reverse complement.
TTCCTACGCCCAGGAACATCCCGAGGCGGTGAATCCCACCAGTGGGGCAGCACGCCTGATATATAAGGAGAACGAACACAACTCCCTGGGTTGTGATGGATTTGAAGAAGTGAAGTGACATGATGCAGTGGGAAAGACTACTCTCAACGCAGCGCCTGGGTATGGAGAACGTGCCCCCACGGCCTGATGACCGCACTGAGTTTCAGCGCGACTATGACCGTCTTATCTTCTCAGCTCCCTTCCGCCGTCTGCAGAACAAGACGCAGGTCTTCCCACTGCCTGACACCATCTTTGTCCACAACCGTCTGACACACAGCCTGGAGGTCAGCAGCGTAGGCCGCTCCCTGGGCAACGACGTCAGCCGTCTTCTCCTACAGCGACACCCCCAGCTTCACAGCAACCATCTCTCCGAACTGGGCAGCATCGTCTCGGCGGCCTGCCTGGCCCACGACATGGGCAATCCTCCCTTCGGTCACAGTGGTGAGAAGGCCATCGGCACTTTCTTCTCCGAGGGGAAGGGACAGTGGCTGCGGGATGCCGTATGCAGCGAGACCCGCGACAGCCTTACGCCCCAGCAGTGGGAGGACCTCATCCACTTTGAGGGCAATGCCAATGCCTTCCGACTCCTCACGCACCACTTCAAGGGGCGCCGACCCGGGGGCTTTGTTATGACCTACTCCACGCTGGCCAGTATCGTCAAGTATCCTTTCACCAGCGACATGGCAGGACACAAGGCCAAGTTCGGATTCTTCCGGGAAGATCAGGCTAACTTCGAACTCATCGCCTCTGCCTTGGGTATCAAAAAACTCGATGAATCGGGAACTTCCTGCCGTTACGTGCGCTATCCCCTGGTCTATCTCGTGGAGGCAGCCGATGACATCTGCTACGAAATCATGGATATTGAGGATGCCTTCCGGCTGAAGATTCTCACGGAGGAGGAGACGAAGTCTCTGCTGCTGGATTTCTTCGAGGGCGAACAGCGTCGGCACGTCGAGGCACGGCTCCAGACTGTGGCCGACCTCAATGAGCAGATCGTCTATCTGCGGAGCGTGGCCATCAACTGCCTGGAGGGCGAGTGCGTGCGTGTCTTTGTGGATAATGAGGAACGCATCCTTGCGGGTGACTTCCAGGGGGCTCTTATCGAGCATATCTCCGAGGTGCCCCGCAGGGCATACCAGCGTTGCGAACAGGTTTCCTACAAGAAGATATACCGCTCCAAGCATGTGATAGACGTGGAGATGGCTGGTTTCAAGGTCATCACCGAACTCCTCGACCTCATGACGCAGGCCGTCACGCATTCCGATCGTGCCTACTCGCGCCTGCTCATCAACCGTGTCTCCTCGCAGTACGACATTCTGGCACCTACCCTCTACGGACGCCTCATGGCTGTTCTCGACTACATCTCGGGCATGACTGATGTCTATGCCCTTGACCTCTACCGCCGCATCAATGGCATGACGTGCAATTAACCTACCTCAACTAACCAAATAAAACTAACCAATATGAACATCGGACGTACTATTCTACTGACAGCCACTGCCCTCTTCTGCGGTTCGCTGTCCTTTGCTCAGACCAATGTCACTGAGCGTATCACCAATCCCGGTTTTGAGAAAAACCTCGATGGATGGGAGAATAATGGCATGCAGGCCCAGAGCAATAACTCTTTCACCCTCAAGGTGGGTAACGTGTATTGTGAGAAATGGGTCTCCTCGGGCAACAAGGTTCCCAACGTGTATGTCCGCCAAACGATCACCGACCTGCCTGTGGGTACCTATACGCTGAAGGCCGTGGCTCAGAACATCCAACAGAACTCCACGGCCAAGCAGAAGGGTGCCTTCATCTTTGCCAACGATGACCGGACGGAGGTCAGCACCGCTGCCTCGTACAGCGTCCAGACAACCATCTGCGACGGCGAACTGCAACTCGGATTTCTCACCAAGTCCTGCACGGGCAACTATGTCACCGTGGATGATTTCCAACTCACCCTGGAGGAACCCACTGAGGAGACCTACACCCTCCTGCATGCGGAGATGCAGCAGGTTGTCGATGAGGCCCAGACTGCCAACAAGCATCTCGACACACCAGAACAGCAGGTCCTTGATGCTGCCATCCAGGAGGTAGAGGCTCTGCTTCAGCAGCAGACTACCGAGGGTGTGGCTGAGGCTGTCCTTCACCTCAAGAAGACGCTCTTCGGTTACCGCATCGCCACTTCTGAGGGCACAGCTCCCACCGTGACCACCCACCCCTACGTGGCTGCGGGTGCCACCGGCGCACTGGGACGTTCCACGGTGAAGGGGACGAACATCCTGGAGAAGGGTTTCTGCTGGAGCACGGAGCACATGCCCACCGTCCTGGACAACCGCTCCACCCTGGCCTACGAGAACAACGGTGCCATCTACATGATGAAGGACCTGAAGCCTGCCACCGTATATTATGTGCGTGCCTACGCTATGACCAAGGATTATGCCGTGGGTTATGGCGAGGAGGTCAAGGTCATCACCCTTCCCAAGGGTAACATCAAGTGGACCTACGACTACGGGGCTGATGCAGCAGCCAACAACCGCATTGCCTCGGCTACCCAGGAGGCTGTCGAATACTACAACAACTGGACTTCTTCCACGGGGCTTACCCTCCAGGTGCATTACGGCGCGGGTACTCCCACGGCCGACTGCAGTTATGGGGGCTGGATGCGCGTGGGCCCCAATGCCTCTTACCAGCGCACGGGTACCATCCTCCACGAGGCGGCTCACGGACATGGCATAGGCACGCAGGGTCGCTGGTGGGACGGCAACCTCTTCAGCGGGGGCTGGAAGGGTTACCGGGCCACGCAGTTGGTGCGTTTCTTCGAGAACAGCACTACGGCGACCCTCAAGGGTGACGGCACCCACATGTGGCCCTATGGCATCAACGGTGCCAATGAGGATGACGGCCGTGTGATGACCTACATCGCCAATGTCATGATGGTGCATGCCGTCCACGAGGATGGTCTCATCCCCTCAGGTCATGGTGGTTGCATGCCTTCCTACTGCTTCGTCCACGAGGATTCCGTGAAGTACTACCTCACTAGTGAGAGCGATGCCTGTGGTTCGGGACTGGCTTACCTGACAGAAAATAATCTCGGAACTCTCCAGTGGAAGACCCCTGAGGTTGACGTGACCACCGACGATGCCTTTGCCTGGTACTTGGGTTACGACCCCAAGCGTCAGCTTTATACGCTGCGCAATGCGCAGTCGGGCCGCTTCTTCAGTTATGCTTCCGGCATCAAGACGGCCAAGAAATCTACCGCTACCATCACAGAGTATTTCCACCTCATGGCGGCCCGTGAGGAGACTGTCATGGTGCCTGGCAATGACGGTTTCAAGACCCGTGGCTACTGGATCATGGCGGGCAATGACGTGGCCAATCCCAGCACCCTGACTGCCACCGCACAGGGCAAGACTTCCGCCCAGGCTCAGAACCTGGCCAGCAGTGCCACGGCACAGCGTTGGTTCATCCTTACAGCCGATGAGGTGGCGTGCGCCAGCGAGGGTAAGGTTCTCACGCTCCGCGAGGATGTCACGGACCTCACCGCCCAGTGGCGCAAGGTGATGGCTACGCCCAGCCGCGACAATGTGGAGGGCACCGGGAGCGTGGCACAGTTGGAGGCCGCCCTCAGTCAGGCTGAGAGCCGTGCTGAGAGCGAGACGACTCCTGTGGGTCTCAGTCAGCTCCTTGCCGATACCCGCCAGGCTGGCATGGACTTTCTCATGTCCGTCTCTGCCACCTCGGCCAACGAGCCTTTCGACCTCACCTTCCTCCTTACCAATCCCACGCTCCGCGAGAATGCTGAGGGGTGGACGGCGAGCCAGGCTCCTGCCATCGGTTATGGCTGTGCGGAATACTTCCAGACCAGTTTCGACCTCAACCAGACGCTCCAGTCCATGCCGCTCGGTAACTACCGCATCACTGTGCAGGGATTCCAGCGTCCCGGTGCCTGGAATGCCATCTACGATGCTTTCCTCTCCGACAGCGTGGCGGGCATCAATGCCAACCTCTATGCCGGCACCAAGACGGCCAAGTTCCGCCATGCCTGTGCCGATGCCCAGGCTAAGAAACTCGGTGGCACGGAGAAGGGGGTTGCCCCGGGTCTTTTCATTCCTGACAACATGCAGGCTGCCGGTCTCTATTTCGACAAGGGACTGTACCTCAACACGCTCGACTATACCCACACCTCTACCACCGCCACGACAAAGAATCTCAAGTTGGGTGTGAAGGGTACCAATGCGGCTAGTGGCTATTGGTGTATCTTCCGTAACTTCGGTCTCTACTTCTATGGTCAGTTCGACCCCCAGAATCCTGAAGTGGATGCCATCCGTCAGGTGGAGGCAGGCACTGAGGACGCTCCCTTCTATGACCTTCAGGGCCGCCGTGTGCAGGCACCATCCCGTGGTCTGTATATCCGCAACGGCCGCATCATGCTGGTCAAGTGATTCGCCTCTTTTTGCCGTGAGTAGCAGTGCCCGCTATGTGGGTCAGTGCTACACACGTCATCAAGATAACAAAGGCAGGTTCTATCCATTGTAGAACCTGCCTTGATTTTTTTCTGTACAAAGACTGTAATTAGTAACTTTGCACCACCAATTTTTCGTAAAGGTGGGTTCTATAAATTAGCTTTG